>JADGAY010000343.1 GCA_015231775.1 Magnetococcales bacterium
TAACAACAGAGCCGCCCTGCTCTGGCAGGATGGTCGCGCCTCTAAAGTCCAGTTTGTCTACTTTTTGCAAACAAATCGCTTTCTTTTCTTATTTGAATAACAAGATCCAAGAGTTCCTTTTTTACTTCTTCAACTGTGGGGTGAAATATTCGCGCCATGTCCGATCCAGCTTCCTCTCGTCCGCCTGCTCCCATCCCACAACTTCGCTCCGTTTCCCCGGCCTTTTCGTGGGACGCGCTGCTGATCACCGCCAAGGCCATGGCCCGCAAACCCTGAAAGCCTGTGGCATCCACCCGCGTTCCGTGCTATGCTGTTTCCATCACCCATCCAGACGCGGAGCCCAGCCATGACCGCCGTAACCTTTGATACGCTCAAATTCGTGGAAACGCTCAAGGCTTCAGGATTTGACGATCCTCAAGCCAAGGGCATGTCTGCTGCCATTCAGGAGGCGCAGAAAGCCAACCTGGATACCCTGGTGACCAAACACGACTTGGAGAAGGAACTGTCACCCATCCGTACCGATCTGGCGGTTATCAAATGGATGTTGGCCCTGATCATCATCGTGAATGTCTTGCCCATCTTGAAAACCCTTTTTGTTCACTGACCCATCCGCGCCCTGTCCGCTCCAGTTTCCTCTCGTCCGCTTGCTCCCATCCCACAACTTCGCTCCGTTTCCCCGGCCTTTTCGTGGGCGCGCCGCATCTTGTATTCCTGGCACTCTGGTTGCTTGTAGGTTGGTCAATGGTTGGACTGGTGTTAAAATAGTCACATATTGTGATTAAGTCAAACAGGAAAATCACAAAATGCAAAAATTTTTGCCGCCAATTTTATCAAGAATTGGTGAATATCTTAAAACCGATAAAAATCATTTAATTGCAGAAAGGCTTTATGTCGAACCGCAAACGGTCAGCACATGGAAAGGGCGCAACGACGTTCCGTTTTCGCAGGCAATTGCATTCGCAAAACGTGAAAATCTAAACATTGAATGGCTTTTGACCGGAGAAGGCCCAAAGAGCAAATCGGAAGGAGCCGCCCTGACCGGTCAACATGCCCGTGATTTCCAGGATTACCCGGAGATCGGCACGGCGCTGGTATTGGACGTGGTGTTGTTCGTGGACACCTTCTTGACCGAGAACGGCCTGACCATGCCCCCGACCAAGAAGGTGGAGATGGTCAAGGTGCTGTGCCGATTTCTGGTGAAGCGGGATCGTGAACGCGGGAAGGTGAGCAGCGCGGAGGAGAACGTCATCCACCTGCGGGAGTACACAGATTTCTTAAAAGCCGCCAGCGCGTGACATTGCAAGAAGAGATTGTCGAGATGGTGCGGATTTTTACATTGATTCAGTGGTTCACTGCTGTCCAAAATAATCTGCCGTAGGCGATTGGCTCCTTTGCTGGCGCGGGTTGGGTACTGTTTGGGACGGATTTTCAGGTTGAGGTTGTCGTTTTATCGTTTATGGCCGGAAGCTGTCCAAATCAAGTTGACGGCAGAGCCAATTGCTGTGGCTCCAAGGGGGTTGGCGGGGTGTTGAATGGACTGTCGATCCATGCCCGCAACTCCCGGTAGGTGAACAAGTTCATGCGCAACATGGCTGCCAGGTTGGAGAGAGACCAGCCTGCTTTAGAGATATGGTGCAGCCACTTGAGCAGGAGGATCGCGATCAAAGCTGTCCAAATTTGGATGCGCAGAGCGTTTTCCGAGGTTCCGACGAAGGTTTTGACCTTGAGGTTCTGCTTGAGGGTCTTGAAAAAGACCTCGATTTCCCAACGCTCTTTGTAGATCGCGGAGATGGTGGTGGAGCCGAATTCCAGGTGATTGGTCAAAAGGACGATCTCCCGGTTGTGTTCTTCGTCCTGGACCACCACCCGGCGCAACAGATGGGAGCATTTGGCGTCAGCCTGAGCGCCGGTCAGACGGATGACCTGATCCGCCAGGATATTGCGTTTTTGTGGAAGCGGCTTCTCTTCGACCACCTCGTAAACGGCGTTGTCCTTCATGCGGGTCACGAAGAAGACGCCCCGGTCGGTCCAGTCGGAGAACAGGCGGTAGTCGTTGTAGGCCCTGTCCATGGCGACAATGGAACCAGTCGCCAAGGTCAACAATTGGGCTGCACGGCGGTCGTGAGGCTTAGCCTCCGTGATATGGATGAAGGCGGGCATGTAATCGTCGTGATCCAATAGGACGTGGAGCTTCACTCCACCTTTCGCCTGCCGGAATTTGGCCCATGGGAACAGGGACAGACACAAGGAAATGGTGGTCGAATCCAACGAGAGCAGCTTGTTCTTGAAGCGGAAACGGCTTTTGCGTAGACCACCGATGCTGCCCTGATTACGGAAGCGGTTCAGTGCCGCCCAGAACAGGTCTTCGTACATGGCGGCGGGCCGGTGTTCATTGGCGTAGGAGAGT
>JADGAY010000344.1 GCA_015231775.1 Magnetococcales bacterium
TCAAGACCTCGGAGGCGCTGCCTCCGAACCTCCGCCGGGGGCCTTCGGCCCCCCGCCCCCCGCAACAATTTACACCATCACCAACGCCCGCCACACAGCCTCGGCCACCACCGCCTGCTCCGCATGCGCATCCACCACCCGCCATCGCCGCGAATCTTCCCGAGCCAAAGCCAAAAAACCATCCCGAACCCGCCGATGAAACCCCAAACTCTCCCCCTCGAACCGGTTCGGACCCAACGCCCGGGCCAATCCCACCTCGGGATCAATATCCAACAAAATCACCCGGTCCGGCTCCAACCCATCCAAAACAAACCGATGCACCCCAGCCATGAACGCCAGATCCAATCCACGCCCATACCCCTGATAGGCCACCGTGCTGCCGGAAAACCGATCACACAAAACCCAGGCCCCACGCGCCAAGGCCGGACGAATCACCCCACGCACATGCTCGATGCGCGCCGCCAACATCAACAACCACTCGGCACGCGGATCAAAGGCCCCAGGCCCACCACCCACCACCAATTCACGAATCCGCTCGGCCATCAAACAGCCCCCCGGCTCACGGGTCACCACCACCTCGCACCCCAACCCACGCAACCGCCCGGCAACATCCACCACCAGACTCGACTTGCCCGCCCCTTCACCCCCCTCAAACGTCACGAATTTGCACGATGGAGGGAGCCCCCCCTCACGGGCCGCTATCCGCTCACCACCCGCCAGATCGCCCTCACGGCTGCTCATGACGCGCCTTCGAACTCCCCTCCCCACGCCCGGCACGCTGATAACGGTTCACCTTGACGCGATGCTCGGCATAGGTCTTGGAGAATTGATGCCCACCATCTCCAGTCGCCACAAAAAACAACTCTTCAGTTACTTCCGGATGGAGTGCGGCATGAATCGACGCCTCGCCAGGATTGCAGATCGGCGTGGGAGGCAAACCGTTGATCACATAAGTATTGAACGGGGTCGGCGTGGTCAGATCCTTGCGGGTCAGATCGCCATCGAAATCAGGCAGGCCATAAATGACCGTCGGATCGCTCTCCAAGCGCATGTGACGACGCAACCGGTTGTGAAACACCCCGGAAATGCGCCCACGCTCCTCGGCCCGACCCGTCTCCTTCTCGATGATCGAGGCCAGGGTCAATGCCTCGAGGGGCGTCAGATTCACCTCCGGCGCGCGAGCGGCCCACTCCCGTTCGAGCACCTTCTTGGTCATGCGCACCATGCGGGTCAACACCTCCTCGATGGTGTCCCCACGCACGTACTGGTAGGTCTCGGGAAAAAGCCACCCCTCCAGGGAGGGGGCGGTCACCCCGAGCCGCCGCACGAAGGGGATCTCGCGCACCCGCTGCTCGGCATCGGACCAGCCGAGCTTGCGCAGCCGCGCGGCCACCTCCTCGACCGTCACCCCCTCGGGAAAGGAGAAACGATGACGCACCACGTCGCCATGTTCCATGCGGATCAACAACGACGCCGGAGACTCCCCGGCGTTGATCTGATACTCACCGGCATGCAGACGGATCGGACCGGGATGGTGCATGCGCATCAACAGACCAAACCACACCGAAGAGCCCACCACCCCCTGGGACTCCAGGTGCAACGCGATCCGTTTTGGTGCCCACCCCTTGTCGATCATCACCCGCTTGGTCACGGGGGAGGGGGTGTTGAGAAAATCGACGAAAGCGTAGAGCACCGCTCCCAACACCATCAACCCTCCCAACAACACAATGGAGGCGATATGCAGGATCCACCGTTTCAATGAAACCGCTTCAACAGCAGGGTGGCATTGGTGCCGCCAAAACCGAACGAGTTGGACATGGCATACTCCACCACCTTCTCGCGCGCCGTGTTGGGAATGTAGTCGAGATCACACTCCGGATCCGGATCGGTGAGGTTGATGGTGGGAGGGAGCACGCCATTCTTCAACGCCAACGCGGTGAAAATCGCCTCGACCCCGCCGGCGGCCCCGAGCAGATGGCCGGTCATCGATTTGGTGGAGGAGATCATCACCTTGCGGGCATTCGCCTCGCCCAGGGCCAGTTTGACCGCCAGGGTCTCCATGTGATCGCCAATCGGTGTGGAGGTGCCGTGGGCGTTGATGTAACCGATCAACTCGGGATCGACCCGCGCATCACGCATGGCGGCGGTCATGCACTGGGCCGCGCCAGATCCATCCGGTTGCGGGGCGGTGATGTGATAGGCATCGCCGGACATGCCGTAACCGATGATCTCGGCGTAGATCGTGGCGCCACGCGCCTGGGCGGACTCCAAGGTCTCGAGCACCACCACGCCCGCGCCCTCGGCCATGACGAAACCGTCACGACCGCGATCCCAGGGACGGGAAGCCCCGGTCGGATCGTCGTTGCGACTGGTCAGCGCCTTGGCCGCGGCAAAACCGCCCA
>JADGAY010000345.1 GCA_015231775.1 Magnetococcales bacterium
TCCTGTTGGCGGGGTTGCTCCTGGCTGGCTGCGCGCCGATCCAGCACGAGATGCTGTTGGGCATGGAACGGCTCAAACCCGCGCAACGTCCGGTCTGGCCCTCCCTGCCCGAAACCCCCCGTTACGAATATCTCGGCGAACTCCACGGGGTGAGCAACTTCCGCATCGCCGGGGACGAGAGTATCAAGAACACCCGCGGTTTTTTGTACTGGCTGGCCGGGGTGGATTTGGATACCGGTTTCGAGCCGGAACGCAACCGCGACATGCAGCGCCCTGTGACCGGCTGCGTCGATGGGGTGGGTCGGATCCTGGTCACGGACATGGGCCACCAGGCGATCTTCGTCTTTGATCCGGGCCACGGACTGTTTGGCATCTGGCGGAACGCCCTGCCCAATCAACCGTTCCTGGCCCCGGTGGGGATCGCCGCCGGCGCGCGCGGCGAGGTGTTCGTGGCCGACTCCGAACTCGGGATCGTGGCGCGTCTCGACCCCGAGGGCAAGCCGCTGGGGGTGATCGGACGGGGCATCCTCAAGCGCCCCACCGGCTTGGCCTGGGATCCGGAGCAGCGTCTGCTCTACGTCGCCGATACCGGCGCGGACCAGATCCACATCTTTGATCGCGACGGCAAGCCGGTGAATACCATCGGCAAGAGCGGAGAGGGAGAAGGGGAGTTCAACGGTCCCACCCATTTGGCCTTCGCCCGGCATCAACTCTATGTCACCGACACCCTCAACGCCAGAGTGCAGATCTTCGATGCCGACGGACGTTTCGTGCGCGTGCTGGGCAAGCGCGGTCGGGTGGTGGGCGATCTGGTGCGCCCCAAGGGGGTGGCGGTCGATGGCGAGGGGAATACCTACGTGGTGGAGTCGTTCCACGACCGGGTGTTGATCTTCGATCGCGAGGGCCATTTCCTGATGCCGATCGGCGGCACTGGAGGCCGTATCGGGGAGTTCTATCTGCCCAACGGGATCTGGATCGACCGGGCCGGGCGGGTCTTTGTCTCCGACATGTTCCACGAACGGGTGCTGATTCTCCAGTTTCTGGGAGGTGACGGGTGAAGCGCGGTTTAAGCCGCCTCGTCGTGCTGGCGGTGCTGGCGTTGATCGTGGGGGTGGTCTCGGTGGCCATGGCCGGTCGCGTCTCTGACGTGCGGCGCACCAAGCACAACCTCTCCAACACCGACTACGCCGGCGGTCCGACCCGCACGGTCAAGGCCACCACCGAGGATCAGGTGTGCGTCTTCTGCCACACCCCGCATGCCGCCACCCAGGCGAGCGGGGTCAACGCCCCGCTGTGGAATCGTCAGCTCTCGACTTCCAGCTACACCACCTACGAATCCACTTCCATCGACGCCGACATCTCGGAGTTGCGCCAGGGACCGGGGGGCACCTCCAAGTTGTGCCTCTCCTGCCACGATGGCACTCTGGCGCTGGGCTCGGTGAACGTGCTCAACGGTCAGACCTCCCAAACCATCAACCTTTCGGGTACCGCCAGCGGCAAGATGCCCGCCGGCGAGGGGTCGGACACCGGCTTCACCCGCAATCTGGGCAGCGATCTCTCCAACGACCATCCGATCTCCTTCATCTTTGACAGCAATCTGGCCAGCGCCGACGGGGAGTTGCGCGAACCCCCCTTCACCAGCGGTTCGACCCTGATCACCGGGCAGCGTCAGGCCGGGGTCAGCCCTAAGCCGGTGATCCCACTGGATGAGAACAAGGTGCAGTGCGCCTCCTGTCACGATCCGCACATCCGCGACCCCAACGAGACCGCCAGCATCAAGTTCCTGCGTCTCAACCGTTTCCAGAAGGCCAATCCGAGCGGGGAGAATTTCAGCTCCGTCAACGATATCATCTGTCTGGCCTGCCACAACAAGGGGAAGCACGCCTGGTCCACCTCGGCCCACGCCAACTCCACGGACGCCGGTGAGACCTACAAATCCGGCACCGGCAGTCCGGCGGAAAAACGCGAGTTCCCGGACAGCATCGCGGTCTGGGAGGCGGCCTGTCTGAACTGCCACGACACCCACACCGTCCCCGGCGCGCGTCGTCTGTTGCGCGAGGGGACCGATAGCACCCAGTCGCCGAAACGGAGCGGGAACGCCGCCCTGGAGGAGACCTGCTACCAGTGTCACAGCTCCAGCACCGACACCATCCTCAACAGCACCGGCAACAGCGCCCCGGACATCAAGAGCGATTTTGCCACCACCGGCAACAAGCACATGCCGATCAAATCCTCGGAGCAGCCCGCCGGACACGAGGTGCACAGCATCGGCGCGCGGCTCGCCTCGAATCTTCTGACCAACTGGTCCGGCACCCCGACCCATGCCGGGGCCCACTTCGTCGAGGATCCGCTGTTGCTTGGCAAGGGGGATCTGAACAACCGCCATGTGGAGTGCACCGAC
>JADGAY010000346.1 GCA_015231775.1 Magnetococcales bacterium
AAACACGCTGTTCAAACACCTTTTTCTCATTCAGGTTGTTCTTGTGCGCATTGAGGGTGGTGGCAATCTGCAACAGAACGGCCATCCATCTCGACCAGGCTGTGGTGCGGCCCACACCAAAATGACGTGCAATTTCCTTCCAAGGCCTGCGTTCCGCACGTAACCAAACCAGTTTGATCTCTTCCGGGGCGAGCCAGCGCAGCCACTCCAGGCTGTTGTCCATCCTGGTGATGGCCTCCGGCAACGGATGTGGTGTGCGAAATTCCGCTTCGTTCCATCCGTAGGCCTCGCAAAACTCACGGATCACCGGTGGCCAAGATGTGCCGTATCCGGCGGGCTTTGAACCGGGCATCGGCAACCGTTGCAGAGTCGTGACCGCCTCTTCGAGTTGTTCCGCGACCATTTTCTGCGTCCATTTCTCAGCCATGGGCCGTTCCCGCAATTTTTTTCCGTTCCCGCAGTCTATCCACGGCATATGACTTGAACCGTTCCCATCCTGGCCGTTTTGTTGCAAAGTCATTTCAGCCATTTTCAAACCTCCTGTGGTTGATTGTGGTCAGGGTGGCGGCGTGTGCCCTGGTAAGCTGATGCCGCCACCCGTCTCCAAAAAAGTCGATCCCAACAATTACCGCTCAGTGTGCGTCATCGTCGGGCTGTCACAACCCTTTGCGCCTGTCTTCTGGGCACTAGGAGGGTGCCCGCGGATTGTCTCCCTCCCGGAAGATAATCATCTCGCCCAGGCCATTCTGTACCTGGACGAATCCTCTGCCGAAAGCGTGGATGTGTCCTCCTCCAGCCAGGATTTACCACCCATCCGCTCCCAGACGAATCTTTTTTAACCACGCCACGATCTTGCAACTCGTCAAATATTTCATTGACTTCATTAGTGTTTTTTAGACGAGGCCGAGGCCCGGACCGCAAAACCTCCCTGGCTGTCACCGTCTGGCGACCACTCTTCTGAATCCATTCCATAAGACGATCTGTCGCCAGATCGCTGGCGACAGTCTGCGCTGCATCCCGGAATCTGATGGCGGTCTCCAAAAACATCTCCACAAGCCGCTGGGCGTTATTCCATGTCGCCAAGGAAATTTCCGACCGCTCCATCAGAATGTGATCAGGGTGATCCAAAAGATGCAGGACGAGCGCAATCTTCACCGTTTGCGTAACCGCTTTGGCTGCAATATCCCGGCATTGCTCAAGTTCGTGACCAATCCCCATTTCACGCTCAATGACGTTATGCCATTGTCTCCGTGCCTCTTTGGCGTCCGGACCAAGCCGCGCAAGATGCACCTTCCTGCTCCCGGTTAAAGGATCAATGCGTTGTTTTTCATCCAAGAATCTCTTGATAGTCTGGTTATAACCCATCAAGGCGCTTACATTCAGACCTTGTTCATCAGGCTCTTCGAACCTGGTGCCAACCAAAGAGATGGGACGCACAGGCAAAATCCTGGCGACAAGGCCGGATTCCGTCAGCGTTGGGTTCTGGAGGAGCTCCATGAATTTATCCGGCTGCGTCATGATGCAGACATTCAGGCAGGGGTTGATGATGGCCAAGTCCTCTGGACCCACCTTCTCGCCTCCAACCCGGTCTCGACAGATTGTGTCGCCACTGATGCCTGACAAATAAATCGCGTCTCCGGTCCTGTTGCCCCCAGAGTACCGGCCAGAAATCGCGTCTATCACCTGTCTGCCTTCTCCAGACATGACTGCGAACTCACCGTCATGCGCATACATTTTTTGAAACAACTTCTCTTCAGTAACATCCGAAGTGAACATGCGCGGAGAAGCAGGCAGAGCCTTGCGTCTGGCGCCTTCCTCGGTCATGCGATGGATCAACATTTCACGCTCTGCGTCGTTCGCTTTGAGAGCCTGGCGCTTCATTGCTCCCAACAGCCCATCGATGACCGCATTTTCCGCATTGGCTTTCGCAACCTCACGGATGTGGTGTTCCTCCTGAGCCGCCGCCCACTGTTCCAGAGGAACAGTCATATTTTTAAAAACCGGGCTCTTGCGCTCCCCACTGACAGCCACTATGCTGAAGAAAAGCGCAGGATGATGATACAGACCAGGTTTCTCCTCGACCTGAGCACCCTTGCCGATAGCCGTCGCCGCAACGGACAGCCCAACGACGGCAGGAGAAGCAACATCTGTTTTTGTAAAACGGGCGACCTCCACGACAGCCTCCCGCAGGACATGTGGCAGCGTATCCACCGGGAACGGTTCTGGCACCTCTTCTTTGATGCTCGCTCCGATTACCGGCCAGTCGTTGAATGCTCCGGAGATCAAAATGCGTTGTGCGCCGCTGATGCCTTTCTTGACCGCCTCAAGCCCATGCAACCGCGCAAGATCATTGAAGTCGGTCATTCCATCATGCCTATTGCCGCCAAAAT
>JADGAY010000083.1:0-5537 GCA_015231775.1 Magnetococcales bacterium
GGGTGGCGTTGCAGGGGAACACCACCGGCCTGAATGTGGCGATGGAGAGCGGTCGTGCGATCACCGGGACGGTGACGGTGGGGACGACGGCGGTGAATGGAGCCTGGGTGAACGCCTGGTCGGAGACGTTGGCGACCGGCGGCGGTGCGGTGACGGATGCGGCTGGCAAGTATGCGATCAAGGGACTGCCTGCCGGGACGTATCGTGTGGACGTGTGGACCACGGAAGGGACGGTGGGCGACACGGTGACCCTGACTGCGGGCGCGGATCAGGTGAAGGATCTCTCGGTGGTGAAGTCGTTGGGGATCATTCATGGCAAGGTGACGCAAGCCGATACGACGGCCTCGGTGAAGGCGCTGGTGCTGGCGTATGACGGAAGCGGCATGGAGCGCGACCGGGCGGTGAGCGATGCCAATGGCGATTACAAGCTGGAGGGTCTGGAGCCGAACCAGAGCTACACGCTCAAAGTCTTTGGTGCCACGAACGGCAACTGGAGCACCACTGGCAGCGGGTATGCGGCCTCGTGCGCGGTGACCGCCACTTCGGGCAATGGCACCACGCAGAATCTGACCCTGGGTACGACCGCACAGTGTGTGCCATGAGGATAGACTCCAGTAAGGCTTGACCCGAAATCTCCCCTCATGCATAGTGAGGGGAGATTTGTCATATCAATCATCAGGATGGGGCCATGAAGCTTAAATATTTCCCGCAAGTGCTGTTGGTCGTTATGGTGTGGATCTGTTCGACTCTCAGCGCATGGGCAACCATCACGACTGGGGCAACGAATCTGGTCAGCTCGACCCATACCGTCTCCCAGACATCGACCGCGACCACGATCTCCTTTTCCTGGACCAAGGCGGTCTCCTCATTCGGGACAAACGCGAGCATCCGTTACGAGTATGTCCTGACCACGGATACCGGTGCGGACAACGCCACCACGTTTCAAGGTTACCTGGATACGGCCAGTGAAACCGGTCTTTTGAAGCGAGGCACGTTGACCAATTCGACCACTGTCAGCGCCTCTTCGTTGTCGGATGGCAGTTTCTATGTTTATCTGCGCTCGGTGGATGACTCGGGCGTGGTGGGGACGACCATCGGCAAGAGCGGTCCCTACATCATCAACACTACGCCGACCCTGGATTCGTCCACGCCGATCACCCCGGCCTCGGGTGCGCACCAATCGGCGATCTCGGTGACCATCAACGGTGGCAACTTCATGAGTGGCGCCACGGTGCAACTGGTCAACGGCAAACGCACCTCGGGCGGATCGACCATCAACCTCTCCACGGTCACCTTGACCAACGTGGTTTTGGTGAGCGCCACCCAGTTGACCGCCACGGTTCCTGCCAGCACGGCGCCTGGGGTTTATGACATTCAGGTGACCAATTCGAATACCAAATCGGTTTCAGCGGTGGGCAAGTACACCTCGACCAATACCGCGCCGGTCGCGGTTCCGGGAAGTGCCGCGACGGTCAACCTGGATAACAGCGGATCGGTCTCCGTGAGTCTGTCGGGCAGCGGGACGGACGCGGATAGCGGGGATACCATCTCGACCTATACCTGGACTTTGACCAGCATGCCGACCGGTGCCAACATCACGAGTGGTGGGGCGGCGATGGCGTCCAACTCCACCATGAGTGGTGCCAGCCAGACCGTGGTGATTCGGACGCAAGGCCAGTATGTCTTCTCGCTGGTGGTGAACGACGGGTATGACAGCAGCGCGGCGGTCACCAAGACGGTCACCGTGAACGCGGCGGCGGGCACCAATACCGCGCCGGTGGCCAATCCAGGCAGCGACAGCACGGTGGCGCCGGCTACCGAGGTAACCCTCAATGGCGGCAATTCCTCGGATGTGGATGGAAACACCCTCACCTACACCTGGAATCTGACCAGCAAGCCGACTGGATCGACCCTCTCCACCGGCATCAGCTCGATTACCAAATCCACGACCAATCCGGCTTTGGCCACCTTCACCCCGGACAAGAAGGGGACGTATGTGGTGAGTCTGGTGGTCAACGACGGGACGGTGGATTCGGCGGCCAAGAGTGTCACCGTGACCGCCAACAACGCGCCGGTGGCCAATGCCGGCAGTGCCCAGACCGTGGCGGTTGGCGCGACGGTGACCCTGGATGGCAGTGGCTCCACGGATGCGGATAACACCCAGGCCACCCCCAATGTGGATACCTTGACCTACGCCTGGACCCAGACCAGTCCGACCACGCCGGTGGTGACCCTTTCGGATGCCGCGGCCCAGAAACCGACCTTTACCCCGACCGCGAGCGGCACCTATACGTTCCGTCTGGTGGTCAACGATGGCACGCAGAACAGCACCAATACCGCGACCGTGACCATCACCGTGCACAACAAGCCGGTGGCCAGCGTGGCTTCATCCCAGATTTTTGTGGCCCCCGGCGGCGCGGTGACGTTGGATGGTTCGACTTCGACCGTTGGAGCCACGGGCGGCACCTTGACCTATGCCTGGACTCAGACCTCTGGTCCATCCACGATCACGCTCTCCTCCGCGACGGTGCCCAAGCCGACCTTCACCGCGCCCACCACCCTGGGCACCTGGGTCTTCAGCCTGACGGTGAACGATGGCTACAACTCCAGCGCCACGCCGGCCACGGTGACGGTGGTCACCAACAACAAGCCGGTGGTGAGCGCGGGAGATGCCAAGACCGTCACCACCGCCGGTTCGATTGCATTAACCGGCACGGCGACCGATGCCGATTCCCAAACCATGACCTATGCCTGGACCGTGGAGAGCCAACCGACCGGCTCGAGCATTACGCTGACCAACGCGAACGCTTTGAATGCTTCGTTCACGCCGACCGTGAGCGGTGCCTATACCTTTAAATTAACGGTATCCGATGGCAAGGAGAGCGTCACCTCCACGGTCACGGTGACCTACAGCAACATGCCTCTGGATGTGGACCGGGATGGTAGTGTCACGGCCACGGATGGATTGTTGATTCAGCGGCGTCTGACCGGTGGTGATATCATCATCGATGGGGTGGGTTTGCCGACAGAGC
This sequence comes from Magnetococcales bacterium, assembly GCA_015231775.1. Taxonomy (GTDB): domain Bacteria; phylum Pseudomonadota; class Magnetococcia; order Magnetococcales; family Magnetaquicoccaceae; genus Magnetaquiglobus. The sequence continues at coordinate 3,033 of JADGAY010000083.1, forward strand.
AGAATGATACGATCCGTGGTCGGATCGATGCCTTGGGAACGTTGTTGGACGTGGATCAGAATGGCAGTGTGGGTGCCACGGATGGTTTGCTGATTCAAAGGCGCCTGACGGGTGGTGATATCATTATTGATGGCGTGGGTTTGCCGTCTGAACAGAATGATACGATCCGTGGGAGAATTGACGCCTTGAAATGATAATTGATTTTCATGAGCGGGGCGTACTATATGTATTGTTGTAAACAAGGATGCGATGCTCTTGGCCTTTGGCTTGCTTGTTTCGGGGCCATGTTTTATCACCTGCCGGATGTCCAGGCCGCGACTGGTGAACAACGCCTCACGCCAGTCGTGGTGAGCCAGGCGGTTCAGGCGGGTGAGAATGTGGTGTTGACCATCCGGTACGCGACCGGCAACCCATCGGATGGGCATACGAGCGGATTGGGCGTGGGGGTGCATTACGACTCCAGTAAACTGGTTTTTACCGGTTTTTCGGATGTCTATCAGGATCTCCAGACCTTGAGTGGCACCAACCCGGCGGCTTTGATTGGTCGGGATTCCGTTCCACGGGAGGATGAAGCGGATCGTGACCGGGATTCCACGACGAACCGGATGGTCGGTTTGGCTTGGGTGGGATTGGACGGACGCTGGCCGGATCAGGGTGTCACCTTGCCCATGGATCTGTTCAAGGTCCATTTCCGGGTTTCCGCCGGAGCCCAAGGGGCGACGACCGTGCGTCTTTCGAGCCTGGGTACGGCCAATGGATTTGTCATGACGGCGACTCCCGCCGATGTGCAGGCCACGCCGTCGGCCTATGTGGTGTTGGATGTGGATCACAGTGGCATTGTGGATGCCACGGATGGCTTGTTGATTCAGCGTCGCATGAATGGCGCGGATATCATCGATTCGGATGTACGACTGCCAACCGGTCAGAATAATCGGTCGGTCGTTGAACGGGTAGATGAGTTGTGCGCCTATCTGGATGTGGACCGGAGCGGGCAAGTGGATGCCACGGATGGATTGTTGGTGGTACGGCGTCTGAATGGCGCGGATATTCTGGATTCGGGTCTGTTGCTCCCTGTGTCTCAGAGTAATGCCACGGTGATCTCCAATGTGGATGCCTTGAAATAGTCCGGCGTGGGTGTGAATGTTCAGGATAGCCGGTGCCACGCAATCCGTGGCTTGTGTTTGTTTGTAGTTGTGGTGATATCTGTCTGATATAGTTTGATCTCTTTTACAATCAGATTTGAGTGAGGTGTTTACCATGTTTCCATGGTTGTTTTCGGCCCAAAAGGGTGGTGTGCGTCACGGTGTGATCGCGACGTTGCGTTGGTTGATCATGGCGGTTTTGGTGTTGTTTGGCGGCCAGGTCTGGGCAGCCACGGGTGGCCAGTTGTTGGTGACGACCAGTACCGACACCGCGGCGCCAGGATCATTCGTGGATGTCACGGTGGCGGTTTCCGCGAGTGCGGATGGCGCGACCAAGATCAACACGGCGGGCGTGATCGTGCAGTGGGACCATCGATTCTTCGCGTTGGACGCGGGGAGCGTGGGTACCTCCGGGGATAATGATCCGCACAAAACCAAGTACCTCGAAGCGTACACGGATAACGAAGGGGTTGATCGTACCAGACTGATCAACAATGAGAACAGTCGGATCACCATGATTGCCAACACGGGTGGCACGGACTCGATGGTTTCGGGCATTTCCGAACAGAGTGTCACCGGCGAGACGCTGAATGGGGTTGCCAATCAAGCCTTCATCAACTATACGCGCCTGACTTCCATGTTCCAGGCCAATGCGGTCATCACCAATTACAGGATCATGACCCTGCGATTGGTGGTCAAGAGCGGCGCGACGGCGGGATCTTCGACGATCAAGGCCTGGTTCAAGGCGGTTTCGGACAACAAGTCATCGACCGTTAGTTCCTACACCGAGGGCACCGCTCCGGTCACGGTGGTGCTTCCGTCCATGGACGCGGACACGAACGGTACGACGCGAACCGGCGTGACGGTCAACACGGCGGTCTCCCCGGCACTGGGTGTCTATCTGCATACGGGTCTGAGCGCCAACGCGGGTGTGGATGTGAAGTTCACTGCGGATGCGGGTGGAAATTTCACCGGTGGCACGACGGAGAATGGCAAGAGCGTCATCACCGTCCAGAGCGGTGCAGATGGTATTGCCACGGCCCCGGCCTTCACGTTGCCCCAGACTGCTGGAACCTACACGGTCACGGCTGCGGCCACGGGTTACACCTCCAAGACCTTCACCCTGACCGCCACGGCGGGGGCGGCGGCGAGCATCGTCACCGACTCCGGTACCGGTCAAAGCGGCACGGCGGGCGCGGCCCTGGCCAATCCGTTTGGCGTGATCGTCAAGGATGCCTTCAACAATGTGGTCTCCAATGCTCCGGTGACTTTCGCGGTTGCCAGCGGTGGAGGTTCCTTGAGTTCTACCACGGCGAACACCAACACCAGCGGTATCGCCACCTCCACCCTGACTTTGGGTCAG
>JADGAY010000083.1:5637-13306 GCA_015231775.1 Magnetococcales bacterium
TCACCCAGACCGCGATCGCGGGTGCGGCGGCGAGCATCGCCACCGACTCCGGTACGGGTCAAAGCGGCACGGCGGGCGCGGCCCTGGCCAATCCGTTTGGCGTGATTGTCAAGGATGCCTTCAACAATGTGGTCTCCAATGCCACGGTGACCTTCGCGGTCGCCAGTGGTGGCGGTTCCATGAGTTCGCTCACGGCGAACACCAACGCAAGCGGTATCGCCACCGCCACCCTGACCCTGGGTCAGACGGCGGGTGCCAACTCGGTGACCGCCTCGGTGACGGGCGTGACCACGCCGGCCACCTTCACCGCCAACGGCACCCATGGCACGCCGACCAAGTTGATCATCGGTCTGTCCGCCACGCAGGCCGGCACGGCCAGCCAGACCCTGACGGTGAGTGCGATCAACCACAACACCGTCCATGTGACCGGTACGTTGAAGGATCAATTCGACAACGTGGCGACCACCGCGACCCAGACCGTGACCTTCAGCCTGGATGCGACCACCTACGGCGCCCTGGCCTCGACCACGGCGGTGACCCCGAATGGTGGCGTGGCCATGACTACCCTGACCACGATTCCCCAGGAGGTCGCCTCCACGGCGACCCGGACGATCGTGGTCAACGGTGCCGCGACCGGCACCGTTGCGACACCGGCCACCCTGACCCTGGCGCCTTTCTCGGTCAATCCGAACAGCGCCACGCTGGTGGTTGGTGACACCAAGCTCTTCGAGGTGGTGGGAACCTCTTCGACCACTCCGAGTTGGACCAACAGCAGCACGACCGCTGGTAGCTTGAGTTTCACCTCCGGCACCAGTTCCACCTTCACGGCCTCCGCCGCGACGGCTGCCACGCCGGTCACCCTGACCGTCACGGGCAATGTCGGCGGCACCCAGGTGGCCCCAACCGCGACCGTTACCATTTACGCCCCGGTCGCGACCTCCAAGAGCACCGCCTCGGCGCTGTTGGTGAACAAGACCGACAACTCGTTGATCATCACCGGTGGCAACGGCAGCTACACCTGCACGAGCAGCGATCCGACTGTGGCCACGGTCGCCCCCCAGGCCACCAACAGCATCTGTGCCATCACCACCGTGAAGACCGGCACCTTCACCGTCACGGTCAAGGACACGGCCACCTACAATGGCAAGACCAGCGCTGGCGCGGATCGGACCGAGAATGCGGTCACCACCGCCACCATCGAGGTGGTGGATCCGATCACGGTGACCGGATTGCCGACCAATGTGCTTTATCTGGATACCGTCACCACCACCGGCGGACGTAACACCGCCACTCTGAACCCGGTGGGCGGCGGCAGTGGCGCGACCTACACCTTCACCTCGGCGGATACCACCAAGGTGGGCGTGGATGCTTCGGGTAAAGTCACCGGTGTGGCGACCACGGATGGCGTCAAGGTGACCATCAAGAGCAACAAGTACACGGAGATTGCCACCGATGTGACGGTGATCGTGAAGTCCGCGCTCGCCTTCAAGGATACCGCCGCGACGGAGATCGATGTCACCAAGGCGCAGACCTCCACCAGCGGTGGCGCCGCCTTGCGCTTCTCGGTGGCCGGTGGTGCGGGTAACTTGGCCGTGACGGTCAAGGGTCCGTGGTATGGAACCGCTTCCGAGGTTTTGACCGCCACCAGTGGGATTTACACCTTCACGGCTCCGACCACCGGTGCCTTTGCCGGGGTCTACACCGTGACCGTGATGGATCCGGATTCGGGTTGGAGCAAGGAGATGACCGTCAACGTCCCCTACAAGGTGACGATCTCCGAGAAAGCCATGCTCTCCTCGGATCTGAACCAGTCGGTTGCAGTGACCGGTGGGAAGTTGGGTGATCAGTTCAAGCTGACGGTGGAGGATGGGGCTGGTGTCGCCGATTCCACGGTGAAGATCGCCGGTCTGCTGGCCACCAAGGGGCAGGGGACCGCGACCAACAGCCTGACCGCGACCGCGGTCGCGGGCACTGGCACCGAACCGGCCAACGCTGCCATCGTGCCTGCATCCGGTTTGACCAAGGTGACCAGCTTCAAGGTCAAGGCAGTGGCGATGGTTGACAATGCCGAATCCACCGCGGTCTGGGCCATGGCCACCTCGGAGTCGGCCTCCATCGTGCCGGTGAACAATTATGTTCTGACCGTGACCGATGGCGCCAATGCCCCGTTGAGCGGTGCCAAGATCACCTTGCGCGACAAGGCGACGCTGAAGACCGAGTTCAACCTGGATTGGGTGGATCAGACCACGGGCACCGATGGCAAGTCCACCTTCTCCTTGCCGGTGGGCGGGAAGTACACCTTTGATGTCGCGCCGTCTGCTGTCGGCACCCACCTGACCAACAGTATCACGCTGGAGAGCACGCAGACGACCGGAACGGTGCTGCTGCGGGCGATCAGCAAACTGGTGAAATTCAGCGGCAGCGTATCGGGCGAGACCGCGGCGACCTTGAGCGAGCTTTCCGTCTCGGTGCTGGATGCTGCCGGCAAGCGCGTGTTCGGGACCGTTTCCGTGGCGGCAGGGGTCGCGACCACCTCGTACAACTATGTCGTCTCCGTGGACAGCGCCAGTTTGACCCCGGATCGGCTGATGATCACGGCCAAGGACATTGTTTCCGATGTCCGTACCGCCAAGGCGGCGGATCTGACGACCGCCAACGGCTACACCGCGACCTGTGTCAATGGCCAGGGCGCCCCGCAGACGCTTGAGACCATGAGCGCCTGCTTGAATGTGGTCGGCAACATCTGGCAGGTGAACGTGGTGGCGATTCAGTTGAAGAGCGTGCCGACCGTTGCCTTCACGAACGATACCACCGTGTCGTTCACCGACAACGTTGGCACCACCAACAAGACCCTGCCCGCTGGCGAGACGTTGGCCAGCACCTTGACCGGAACCGGGGTCTCGAGCCTGGTGACGGCGGCGCCGACCTTCATCACCATCAGCGACAAGACCGATACGCCGGACTTCAAGGACATCACTTTGACCTCCAACGAGTCGGCGGTGATCAAGGAGGTGGGTATCGCGATTCCGGCCAATGCCTTCAAGAGCACGGACGTGGCCAACGTGGTGACCAAGGTCAACGCGGTCAAACTGGACAACGCCGCCGCCGACGCCTTGACCGGGGGTGAAGTTCTGGAAATCAAGATGTTCGCCAGCGACAAAAACGGCAACTTCCTCTCGACCACCTCGGGCAACACCATCATCGACAGATCGGTGGGTATTCCCATCGAGGTGCCGGTGAGCAAGAAGGTGGTCGAGCAGAAGATGACCACCGGTGAGTCGATCTGTGATTCGGCGGTGAAAGCGCGCATGGAGAGTGGCTATGTCTTCAAGATCGCCAAGTCTTTGGCCGATCTGAAGGCCGGCACGGATGTCGAGTCCCTGCCGTTCACCTTCAACTGCAACAACGGTGGTTCGCCGTCGATCACGGTGAAGATGCCCCACTTCTCGGTGGGTCAGCCTGACGCCGCCGCGACTGGCACCAGCACCTCTGGCGGTGGCGGTGGCTGCTTCATCGCCACGGCGGCCTACGGTTCTTACGAGGAGCCGCACGTCCAGCTTCTGCGTGAGTTCCGCGACCGCTACCTGCTGACGAATGCGCTGGGCAGTTGGTTTGTGGAGCAGTATTACACCCACAGTCCGGTGGCGGCGGATTGGTTGCGCGAGCATGACGCGGTCAAGCCGGTGGTGCGGGTGCTGCTGTTGCCGTTGATCGGCCTGAGCTGGTTGCTGTTGACCGGTTCCATGCCGGCGGCCCTGGGTCTGATGCTGCTGATGATCGCGGCACCGGTTGCCATGATCGGCTGGCGGCGCAGATCTCTGGCCAAGGTGTGTGGCTGATTGGTGTGGCTCCTGGAACCTCCCCGCGGAAGTTCCAGGGGCTCTTCTCCATCAAGCCTGTTGATACGCGGGAGCGGGGTGGTCTCTCTCCGCTCCCGCCTTTCAAGTTAGTGAGAGCACGAATCGACAACCGATCCGGTCGAGCATGACTCCAACCTCGTTGAACCATCTGGGCGCGCGTGTCGCGCCCTTTTTGATGGCCGCCTGCCTGGGCCTGGAACTCGCCCGTCTCTCCTGGCTGGTCGTGCCGGAACCCGTGTCGGTCGGCCTTGCGCTCCCTTCCCAGTCGGGAAAGAGCGCTTCAGTGCCGAATCGCGCGGTTTCGGGTGCCACGTTGCTGGAAGGGATGCGCGCCTTCAATCCCTGGGAGACGGTGATCGTCGAGAAGGAAAAAACAGCCGCGCCCCCGCCCCCGGTGGTCAAGGAGGAGGTGGTGGATTCCAAGCTGGAGCTTAATCTGATCGGCTGCATGATCCTGCCGCAACTCTCCTGGGCGGTTCTGACCCGCAAGAAGGATCCGAACAATCAGTTGGTGTTGCAGGTTGGCGAGGAGGTGGATGGGGCATTCTTGAAGAAGATCGAGCGAAATGCCGTCTACTTCGACAATCGGGGACGGACCGAACGGATCGTCATGTTGGATGGCATCAAACCGCCGGAAGCGGTTGGGGCGCGTCCTGTCGCCGAGGGTGGGGTTCAGGCCCCCCCGGCAACCGCAACCCTGGGCACGATCCCCAGACAGGAGTATGATACCCTGGTTGGCAAGGGGATGGGGCTTTTGGCGGGGGTGAACGTCACGCCGTATTATCAGGGGAACGATTCCGTGGGTTATCGGGTGAAGTTCGCCGACAGCAAAACCGAGTTCACCCGATTCGGGTTGGCCAGCGATGACGTGATCCGGCAGATCAACGGCATTCCGGTCACCGATGCCCAGAAGATGGGGCAGTTGGCCGGTCAGCTCAAGGGGTTGTCCACGCTTCGGATCGATCTGATCCGTGACAACCAACCCAGGACGCTTGAATGGACCATTGGCAATGGATCGTGAAGAGGATCAACTCTTAGAATTTGGGAAGAGCGGATGAGTTTTTTTCGCATGTTGATGGTGCTTCTGCTCTCCGTGTCGCTCGCGGAGGGGGCCCCATTTGGCGGGAGATCCTCCGGCAGACCCTCGGATCCGAACGCCCCGGGTAGGGGTGCCCCTTCCCAGACACCGGAGCCTTCGACGACGGCCAAGGCTGCCGTTGCCCCGACCCCGGAAGAGGTTTCCGGTGGCAAGGGGGGCTCTGGCATCCAGCCGGCCTCCGTTGGGGTGATGCCGGGTTCCGGCGACCGGGTGACCATGGATTTTCAGGGGGTGGAACTGGCCCAGGTGGTGCGTTTTGTTGCCGAGATGACTGGCAAGAACTATGTGCTCGATCCGCAGTTGAAGGGCAAGGTAACGGTGGTCACCCCCACGGCGGTTTCGGTGGGCGAGGCGGAGAAGATTTTCGAATCGATTTTGAGCGTCCATGAGTTGACCGTGGTCGAGCGGGATGGCGCCTTCAAGATCGTGCCGTTGAAATCGGGGATTGCCGAGGGGGGGACGCCGATGTTGGAACCGTCGCTGGCCCCACCCAAGGAGGAGATGATCTTGAGTCGTCTGGTGCGGCTGCGCCATGTGGATGCCAACTCCATGGCGGCCACCTTGAAGCCGCTGTTGCACCCCTGGGGTTCCCTGGCGGCCCATGTGTCCACCAATGCGTTGGTGGTGACCGATGCGGCGGTGGTGGTCAACAAGCTGGTGACTCTGATCGAAGCGTTGGATGTGCCGGTGGGGTTGGCCGAGCGGAAGCTGTTTGCGTTGAAGCACGCCTCGGCGACCGCGGTCGAAAAGCTCGTCAACGCCATTTATACCGATTTCAACACCCGACGCCGCAAGGAGGATGTGGGTGTCAAGGTGTTCGGGGATGCCCGGAGTAACACCCTGGTGGTGGTTTCGCCCAAGGAGCAGCTCAAGGAGATCGAGCATCTGATCGCCGGGTTGGATCATCCGGTGGTATCGAACGCCGGGAATTTGCATCTTTACTATCCGCGCAACAGCGAGGCCGAGGCGATCGCCAAGGTGTTGACCACGCTGATGGGTTCGACGGGCGCTTCCAAGAGTGGCGGCGATGAGTTGAAACCGTTGGAGTTCATGCGATCGGTGAACGTGGTGGGTGAGAAATCGACCAATACCTTGGTGATCGCCGCCACCCCGGAGGATTACCGGACCCTGTTGCCGATCATTCAGGGGTTGGACAAACGGCGTTTGCAGGTGCATGTCGAGGCGTTGATCATCGAGGTGACCGCCGAGCGGGCTGCCGAGTTCGGGGTGGAGTGGCGTTTTGGCAACATTCCGACCGCTCCCGGTTCGAAGGCGTTGACCGGCTTTGGCGGTTCTTCGTTCGGGGAGGCGATCACCAATCCTCTGGACACGGGCAACGGCATGGCCTTGGGGTTGATGAAGGGGGCGATTACCTGGGGTACGACCACGGTGCCGAATATCCCGGCCATGATCAAGGCGTTTCAATCCGAGGGGGATGTGAACATTCTCGCCACCCCGAACATTGTCACCATGGACGGGGTGGAGTCGGAGATCATCGTGGGTCAGAACATCCCGATCGTCTCGGGTACCACAACCTCCACCGCCGCCTCGTCCACGACGACGCCTGGGGTCTCCTCGCAGACCGTGGAACGCAAGGATGTGGGGTTGACCTTGCGGGTCACGCCGCGGATTGTCGAGGATCAGTGGCTGGAGATGAAGATTTATCAGGAGCAGTCCAGTATCACCCCGAAGAGCATGGATCAGCTCAATGCCGGCACCCTGGGCAGCAGCGTGGTGACCAACAAGCGTTCCATCAAGACCACGGTGAACCTGAAGAGTGGCAACACCATTGTCCTGGGGGGGCTGATCAAGGAGGAGCAGAGCGATCAGGTGGGCATGGTTCCTTGTCTGGGAGGCGTCTCCGGGGTGGGGGAGTTGTTCAAGAAAACCAGCCGTTCGCGCAACAAATCCAATCTGATGGTGTTCATTCGTCCGGTGATCACCAATCAGTTCGAGGAATTGGTGAAGATCTCCTCGGAAAAGTATCAAAGCGCGCGTGAGATGTGGGGTGTGGCGGATTCGAAGGGTTCGGGGGTGATCCACACCTTGCCGCCTTCGCCGTTGCCGGAGTTTGGTCAGATTTTGCCGTATGTTCCCGCGGGAGAGGCGCCGAAAAAGGGGGAGGGGGTCACGTTGTCGGAGTTGTCGCCCGTGCAGCGTGAGCCGGTTGTCGAAAAGGCCCCTTCTGCCGAGGTAGGTGCCGAGGATCGACCGCTCAAGCGTTCCGCCCAGGTGAAGGGGGAGGTGTTGCCGGTGAAGCCGGAGAAGCGTGGAGCGGTCAAATCCGAGCGGCGGGCCGAGGTGAAGCCGGTCAAGGCCGAGCCCTCTGCCGTGGTTGCCGGAGAGTTGGAGGCTGGAGTCGTGGCCCGTGCTTCGGATGGGTATGCGTTGCAGGTCGAGTATGGGGACAATCTCGAGGGGGCCAAGGGCACGGCGACCAAGTGGGTTGAGAAGGGGTATGCGGCCAGTGTGGTGAGGGAGTTGGATCGGGACGGCAAGGGGCGGTTTTCGGTGCGGATTGGTCATTATGCCAGCGAGGTGGAGGCCAAGCGCGCGGCGGCGGCTTTCAAGAAGAAGGAGGGTAAGCGGGTGTATCCGATACGGTGGCGCCCGGCGATCGAGGAGAATTGAGGGGTGGAAAAGGATTGACGGAAACGATCAAGGGTCCAGGGGGATTATCCCCCTGGTGGGATCCAAGGGCAAAGCCCTT
>JADGAY010000347.1 GCA_015231775.1 Magnetococcales bacterium
AAGGGAAAGGGAGCGGGCGGGGCAGCCCAGGTCAAGGTGCGGGCTCGGCATATTCTCTTGAAGGTCGGGGAGGGCTCGGGTGGCGCGGAGGAGCGTCAGATCCTGGAAAAGCTCCAGAAGGTCCGTCAGGAGTTGATGAAGGGGGCTGATTTTGCCTCCGTGGCGCGTCAGGTCTCCCAGGATGGCAGCGCCAAGGATGGAGGTGAGCTGGGTTGGTTCGGGCCGGGCATGATGGTGGCTCCGTTCGAGGAGGCGGCCTTTCGTTTGCGGCCCAACGAACTCTCCCAGCCGGTGCGCACGCCGTTCGGCTGGCACCTGATTCTGGTGGAGGAGAAGAAGGATCTGGCCCCCGACTCACTGGAGGCGCGGCGCAAGGAGTTGGAGGAGCGGTTGATGGAGTCCAAGCTCAACGCGCGTTATAATCAATGGCTGCGCGACATCCGCATGCGCGCCTTTGTGGAGTATCGATGAACGACCTTCTGGCGGTCAGCATGGGTGACCCGGTGGGCGTGGGTCCGGAGATCGTCTTAAGGGCGCATGCCCAACATCGGGTCTCCGGGTATCGCCTGCTGCATGTCGGCGATCCGGAGGTGTATGCGCGTACCGCCGCCCATCTGGGTCTGGCGATTCCGTTCCGGGTGTTCGACGCGGTGACGGTGGAGGCGGGTGGATCACCCGACCATTTCGACATCCTGGCTACCCGGAATCCGGTGGATCACGGGGCGTTCGAGTTCGGCAGGCCCCATCCGGGTCATGCCGCGTGCGTGGTGGAGAGCATCGAGACCGCCTGTCGGCTCGCCGAGGCCGGTCGGGTGGCGGCCATGGTCACCCCTCCGATCCACAAGGGCTCGATTCACGCGGCGGGCTTCGATTTTCCCGGCCATACCGAATTGTTGGCCCGTTTGTTGGATGTGCGCATGCCGGTGATGATGTTGGCCGGAGAGGGGTTGCGGGTGGTGTTGGCCACCATCCATCAATCCGTGGAATCGGTGTCGCGATCGTTGACCCGCGAGGGGTTGCACGGGTTGATCCTGGCGACCTTGAAGGGGTTGCGTGACGATTTCGCCATTCCCGAGCCGCGTCTGGTGGTGGCCGGGCTCAATCCCCATGCGGGCGAGGGTGGGGCCTTTGGCGACGAGGAGATCCGTTTGATCGAGCCGGTGTGCCAGCAGTTGCGGGAGACGTTTCCGGGGTTGCGCGGTCCCTTGCCGGCGGATACCCTGTTTCATGCCCGCGCACGGGCCGGGTATGACGCGGTGGTCTGCATGTATCACGACCAGGGTTTGATTCCGTTGAAGATGCTGGCTTTCGGTAATGCAGTTAACGTAACTCTGAACCTCCCCATCGTCCGCACCAGCGTCGATCATGGCACCGCCCACGACATCGCCGGCCAGGGGGTCGCGGATCTAGGTTCGTATGGGGTGGCGTTGGAGATGGCCAGGCAGATTGCTTTCAATCGTCACTCCGGGCAAGGGTGACGCGCGTGTAGGAACGGTTCACAAGACGACCGGGAAGGTTGGATGGGATGTCCAAGCAACACGACAAAGAGCACAAGAAACATCAGGAACCCCGCTTTGCCGTGGTGTTGTCGGACACTGATAATGATCTGCGCGCGGTGCATTATGCGTTGCACATCGTGGGTGTGTGTGACCGGGAGGGCAACTGGCGCAAGGGGGTGCATGGTATCCGAGTGATTCACACGGGTGACTGGCTCAACAAGTTCGCCCCATCCCTGGCCATGATTGATTATTTTATTCATTTATCGCGCACCGCTCCAAAAACATGTGATGTCAAAATTCTGAATGGCAACCATGAGCTGGACGTGTTGCATCGGTTGGAGAAGGGGGAGTACACCTATTTGGGTCGGGAGCGTGTGGCCTTCATTCACGGTCGCGATCTGATTCATGTTTTTGGCAAAACCTTGTTTTTACATGGCTATCCCACGCTGTATCTGTTGCGTTTTCTCGCGCAGATCCGTGCCGAGGAGCACGGATTGAATGGTTTCAACGATCGGGTGCGCAAGGCTTTTTATGAGGGGGATCATGCCTTGTTCCGTTCCGAGGAGGGCAAGGTCTTGATGGGCAACATCAAGAAGGCGCGTTTGTATTATCAAGAGAGCAGTTTTGACGGTGAGAAGCGTGCGGAGAAGATCAGTCGCATGCTCAAGGAGTTGGACATTCACACGGTGGTGCATGGTCATCGTCCGAACATTCTGGTGCAGAAGGATGAGGCGATTGAGATGGAGACATCGGGTGTGCGGTTGGTGAACAACGACAATCAGCCCAAGATGAGTTTGTTGGGTGCGGCGATTGTGGACCGCAAGGGTGAGGTCTATTTTGTCAATGCGCGGGAGATGTATTGGCAGGGTGGGGAG
>JADGAY010000348.1 GCA_015231775.1 Magnetococcales bacterium
CTTAAATCCAGGGACACCATACCTATTTCCCTTATAGCCATAATCTGATATGATGGACACATGGCCAGAATCGCCCGTGTCGTCGCTCCTGGATTGCCGCATCATGTCACCCAGCGAGGCAATCGGAGGCAGCAGACCTTTTTTGAGGAACAGGATTATCAGGTCTATCTTGACTTGATGGCAGAGGGGTGCGCGCGTTTTGGGGTGGAGATCTGGGCCTACTGTTTGATGCCCAACCACGTTCACTTGATTGCCGTGCCCCGGACGGAGGAGAGTCTGCGGTTGGCCATCGGTGAGGCCCATCGGCGTTACACCCGGCATGTCAATTTTCGTCAAAGATGGCGCGGACATCTTTGGCAAGGCCGGTTTGCTTCGTTCCCGCTGGATGAGGCGTACCTTCTTGCCGCTGCACGGTATGTGGAACTCAACCCGGTCCGGGCACGCATGGTTTCTTTGCCTCAAGAGTATCCCTGGAGCAGCGCGCGCAGCCATTTGTCCGGCCTGGCTGATCGGTTAATCAACCCTCGTCCCTTGCTGGATATCATCCCGGATTGGTCTCTTTTTCTGGCAAGCCGGTTGGCTGATGAAACCATGGAAACCCTGCGCCGACACGAACGAACCGGAAGAGCCCTGGGCCATGAACCCTTTTTGGATCAACTGGAAGCTCAACTACAGCGGATTCTCAAACCGCGGAAACCAGGACGCAAGAGCGCCAACCAGATCCACTCCTGAGCGCGTCCATGGTATCCGCCAATTGCTCTTCGTCAAGCAGCGACCTTGGTTTTCGTCGGCATCTCTCGATTGAACCGCACGGCAGAAGCGCCTCGAAATCCTCTACGGCCTGAGCAGCCGGCATGTGCTCAAAATGATGCCGCAGCCATCCTGAATGCTTCCTTCAACTGACGCAGATGAAGCGTCGAATCCACGCTCTGCTGGTAAAGTGTCGGGCGAATCTGATATGCTCGCCCAATGAGCGAGATCACCCAACCCCATGATCGTCTGTTCCGATCGCTGCTGTCCACGCCAGAGACGGCGGGAGCCTTGCTTCGGGAACGTTTGCCACCGGAGGTGTCGACGTTGTTGTCCTCCGTGCCGCCGCAACTGGTCGAGGGCAGCTTTGTCGAGGAGCACCTGCGTCCCTATTTCTCGGATCGTCTGTTCGAGGCCACAACGATCAGCGGCAGACCGGTATGCTTCTATGTTCTGATCGAACATAAAAGTTATGAGGATGACAAGGTCGTCTGGCAGATGTATCGGGGAATCTCGGCGTTCTTGGATCAAAAAGTTCGAGAAAACAAGCATTGGAAACGACTGCCAGCGGTTCTTCCCTTGCTGGTGTACCACGGTTCGCAAGAGTGGCGTGTTCCGAACGAATTTCTGGCTTTGGTCGATGGGGATGAGGCTTTGCATCCCTGGCTGCTCAATTTTCGTTTCCCGGTAGTCGACCTGGGTCCCATCCCGGACCGGGAACTCTCCAGTCACGCGCAACTGCGTGCTGGTCTTTTGGCCTTGAAATACGGTACGCGCGACGCCGACTCCCAAATGGCGGCACTGGATCAGATCGTGGACGCCCTGATTGAGGCCCCGGAACTTCTGCTACCGGTACTGCTTTATCTGGTGACGACATTCCACCATTTGAACGAAGAGCAGGTACGGCATGTGGTTCGCCGCATCAAACCCGAGGAGGAATACGAAATGATGTCCCAATTCGCGCAAGAGATCATGGCCAAGGGCAAGCCAGAGTGGGTGGCGATAGGCCGCCAGGAAGGCCGCCAGGAAGGCCGCCAGGAAGGCGAAGCAACCATTCTGACCCGTCAACTCCAACGCCGTTTCGGTTCCATTCCATCGTGGGCCAGTGAACGGATCGCTAAAGCCGACTCCTCCCTGCTGGAGGCGTGGAGTCTCAGATTTGTGGATGCTCGGTCGCTTGAGGAGGTTTTCTCGGACTGATTCTGATGAGGCCGTTTTCGGAGGTGCGAAGCGCCGATCAAGAGATCATCGGAATCGGCTCCCGTCCTCCGACCGGGTGAGTCCGAGCATGCGTTCGCATCGGCACTTGATCGCTGCCACCAGGATGGCGATGAAAAGGCCCTGGAAAAGCAGTCGGGACGCATGAGGTCGCATGCAACTCCGGACCGGTGCCAGCTCCAGACCTGGCCACGACAGACAGACCTCCCATCGCCCCCCCAAACGCGCCACGTTCGCGCCTGTCTTGGCGGTGGGCCCCTTGTTGTCCAAGAATCCTCAGATCTCTTGGGAAAACGCTTGGCCATTTCTCGGAAGATCCGGAGTCGGGCAAGAGGCCACACAGGTATCCAGCGGATCAAGACCGGTAACGTCTGAGCGTATCTGCCTCCAGGAACTGCTTGATCC
>JADGAY010000084.1 GCA_015231775.1 Magnetococcales bacterium
TTCGGGGCGAAGCCCTGAGGTTTTGAATTTTCTTTGTTCTTTTGTGACGTTGACCTGCCTTTCGCGCGCTTTTCACGATAAGCGATTTTTCGCGTCCTTTGCGAAAAATCGCGCAAGCGCGCGGGTCTTATGTGCCATGAGTCGTTGCCGCTTTTTGGCAACGACTCATGGCGAATTGCACGTCTGACCCCAGGAGCCGCATGCGGCCAGTTTTCCGGGCCATGTTTGTGGGATCGTTTCGCCAAAGGCGCGAAACGCTCCCACATCCAAGGCGGCGCGCAGCGTTTTTTCGCAAAAGGCGCGAAAAAACGCTTTTTTGAAGAGCGCGCTTAAAGACAAAAATCAAAAGAAAAACCTTGGAGACTCTGTCTCCAAACCTCTGCCGGGGGCCTTCGGCCCCCGGTCCCCCGCAAACGTTTTCCCCCTTTGCCTCCGCATCACCCCAACGACTTGGCATGCCTCCTGGCCAGATGGCGATAACTCTCCACCGTGAGACGCATGCTCTCCCGCTCCTCGGGTGTCAGCTCCCGCAACGACTTGGCCGGAGACCCGATCCATAACTGACCACCCCCAACCCGCTTGTGCGGGGCCACCAACGACCCGGCACCCACCAGGGCCCCGGCCTCCACCACCGCGCCATCCAACACAATGGCGCCAATCCCGATCATGCAACCATGCTCCAGGGTGCAGGCGTGCAGATTGACGTGGTGACCCACGATCACATCATCTCCAATGATCAACGGGACCCCGCTCGGATAACGCGTCGTGGCCCGGTTGACATGCAACACCGAGCCATCCTGAATGTTGCTGCGCGCGCCAATGCGAATCGGATTGACATCCCCCCGAACGATCGCACCAGGCCAGATGGAACTCTCCGCGCCAATGACCACATCGCCGATCACCACGGCATCCGGATGGACGAAGGCGGTCGGATGGATGGTCGGCAGGATGCCCTCAAAGGGTCGGATCGGCATTTTTTTCTCCAGTTGGCAAGAGTTAGACGATAGACGCCCATGCCATGTTAGCGGGCCGCTCCCCCCTTGGCAACCCGCCGGCCCGGCACTTCCCAACCAGGCAACCCCATACCGGACAGCCACCCCACCGCGCGCATACGGGGCCAGACAACCCAGCCTGGTAATTTCATTTGACTTTTCAGAGCGCAAGCATCATTTTTCTTCTCTTGGGACCACCCCACCAACCCAACGATTGAGCACCATTCGAGCAGAGCAGGAGGTTTACCATGAATCTGGTGGAGTTGATCGCCCAGGCCGAACCGCTGCTGCAAACCGGACAGCAGGAACCGGTGGCGGCACTGTATCGGGCATGGCTGGCGGACCATCCGGCGGAACCCCAGAGCCACTTCGCCTTGTACAATCTCGGGGTGGTGCTGCTGAATCTGAACGATCCGCTGGGCGCACGCCAGGTGTTCGAGGAGGCGATTCGACTGCAACCCGATTTCTTTCCGCCCTACATCAATCTGGGCAACGTTCTGGAACGGCTCGAGGGCCCGGCGGCGGCGTCGGGGTGCTGGCGTGCCCTGACCGAGCGGCTGCCAGGGGTGACTGGCGAGAACATCGGCTACAAAACCTCGGCCTTGAAGCAGATCGCCCGGGTGCTTGGCATGGATCAGGCCGAGGAGGCCCTGCGACTGAGCCTGGAGATCGATCCGCATCAGCACGAGGCGATCGAACACTGGATCAACTGGCGGCAGGTGCAGTGCATCTGGCCGGTGATCGCGCCGTTCGAACGGTGCGACCGGACCCATCTGATGAAAGGATTCGCCCCGCTCTCCCTGGGGGTTTACACCGACGATCCGCTGTTTCAACTGGCCAACGCGGCCATGTTCCACCGCTCCGAGATCGGACAACCGCGACCGGTCTATCACGATGCCCATGCCGCCCTGCGGGTCATGCCGCCCAGACGGCCTCGGGTGGGGTATCTGTCTTCGGATCTGCGCGTCCACGCCATCGGTTATCTGATGGCGGAGATCTTCGCGTTGCACGATCGCGATCAGGTGGAGATCTTCGTCTACGCCATGGGCATCCAGGCGGATGATCCCCTCAAGCGGCGCATCCAGGGGGCGGTGGAACACTGGCGGGATCTGTACGGCTTCAACGATGCCCAGGCCGCGGAACAGATCGTGGCGGATGGAATCGAGATCCTCATCGATGTCAACGGCTACACCCACAGCGCCCGCACCAAGATGCTGGCCATGCGCCCGGCACCGGTGATCGTCAATTGGCTGGGCTATCCCGGCACCATGGGCTCGCCCTACCACAACTACATCATCAGCGACGATTTCATCATTCCGGAGGAGCTGGAGTTCTGCTATTCGGAGAAGGTGGCGCGTCTGCCCTGCTATCAGCCCAACGATCGCCAAAGGGTGGTGGACGGCCATCGTCCCAGCCGCGCCGAGGCGGGATTGCCCGAGGGGGTGATGGTGTACGGCTGTTTCAACGGGGTCAAGAAGATCACCGCCGTCACCTGGGAGCTGTGGATGCGGGTGCTCGAGCGGGTGCCGGCGAGCGTGCTGTGGCTGCTGTTCGAAAACGAGCCGGCCCGCGAACGACTGCTGGCCCTGGCCGAGAAGCGCGGCATCAGCCGGGAACGGATCCTGTTCGCGCCGCGCAAGCCCAATCACGAACACATGGCCCGCTATCCGTTGGTGGACCTGATGCTCGACTCCACCCCCTACGGCGCCCACACCACCGCCTCCGACGCGCTGTGGATGGGGGTGCCGATCCTGACCATGGCGGGGATTTCGTTTCCGGCGCGGGTGTGCGGCAGTCTGGTGCGCGCGGCGGGTCTGCCGGAGCTGGTCTGCGCCACGCCGGATGCGTTCGTGGCCAGGGCGGTGGAACTCGGCACCAACCGCCCCCTTCTCGACAGCTTCCGCGCCCGTCTGGTCGCCGGACGGGAGAGCTGCGCGCTGTTCGATACACCGCGTCTGGTGAAACAACTCGAAGGGCTCTTTTTCGACATGCGCGCCGCCTTCCTGGAGGAGCGGCTGCCCCGTCCGGATCTGACCAACCTGGAGATCTACCAGGAGATCGGCATCGAACTGGACGCGAATGGGGTGTGGTTCGGTTCCGTGGAACGGATGGCCGCCGCCTATCTGGATAAACTCACCGCTCGGGATCGATTGGCCTTGATCCCCGAGGACGAACGGCTCTGGTCACCCGAAACACGGGCCCGCTTCTCCGGGGATGTCAGCCTGACCAACCCCGGCTGGAGCGGCGAGCTTCCCCCGACGGGCGAACTGTTGCCCCCGCCCGTGGTCGCACCAGCCCCATTGTCGGCGGTCGTCCCGGCTCCACCCCCGGAACCCTCCTGGTTCGATCTGGCGTTGGCCCTGGACGCCTCCGACGATCTGGATGGGATGATCGCCCTGGTCAACCGGGAGGCGGGAGATCCCGGCGGCTGGTTGCTGGTGGTGGCCCAGGCGCTGGCCGTTGGTCGGGTGCGGGTTGCCTACGTGATCGGCATGCTGCTCGCCAATGCCGGTCATGCCCATGTGGTGCTTTCGGTGGCGTTGGGGTTGGGTGGGGTGGTGTTTCACAATCCCGAGGAGCTGGAACGGGGCAGCCGGGATCTGGTGTCGCTGTTGCTGGCCATGCCCGTGGAACAGCAACGCTATCTGGTCGCCCAGGTGATCGATCCGGTTCTGGCCGCGGTGTCGGGTTTGGGCGGGGAGCCCGCCGGGCGTCTGCTGGCCATCCTCGGGGAGGCGCGCGCGCGGGTGATGATGGGTTGATGCTCCTGGCAAGGAAGGTGGGAAGGATCCCGCATCCCCCATCTTGACTCGGGGGCGGGAGGGAGATGAAGATCCCAGGGTGAGTTTTCGTTCACCCTGATGTCGCAAAGGGTGTTTATTTTTCACGAACAGGTCGTTATCTGGGAGGAGCCATTGACCATGACCCGGCGGATTTATTACACTTTGCTGCTTTTTGTATTCCTGTTGGCCGGCACGATCCAAGCCGCCGACGTTCCCAATCCATCCAAATCCGGAGCGCATCCCATGGTGACCCTTTCCACGAATCACGGCGACATCGTACTCGAACTCGACGAAGCCAAGGCCCCGATCACGGTCAAAAATTTTCTCGATTACGTGGACGCCGGGTTCTTCGACGGATTGATTTTTCATCGGGTGATCCCCGGTTTCATGATCCAGGGCGGCGGCATGACCCCGGACATGAAGGAAAAGCCCAACAATCCCCCCATCAAGAACGAGGCCGACAACGGTCTCGTCAACGCCCGTGGCACCATCGCCATGGCCCGTACCCAGATCGTGGACAGCGCCACCTCGCAATTCTTCATCAACCTGGTGGATAACCCGTTCCTCAACCACGGCAAGCGCGATTTCGGCTACGCGGTCTTCGGCAAGGTGGTCTCGGGCTTGGATGTGGCCGACAAGATCGCCAAGGTCAAAACCGGCATGAACAAGGGCCATGGCGATGTTCCGATCGAGTCGGTGATCATCGTCAAGGCGTCGCGCTCATGACCCAAGCGCGGGGAAGCGATCTGGAAGCGGTCGTCAAGAGCTTCCTGTGCGCCCGCATCCATAATGCCGACTCCTACAAGGAGGGGAGGCCGACCCGTGATTGGGTCGAGCTGTATGCCGGCTTTTATGCCGCGATCATCGCCCAGGCCACGCGGCATAACGGCAAGTTCGTCCGTTGTTTGTCGTCCGGGGTGATGTGCGCCTTCCGTCATCCCGGCGACGCGCTCCAGGCGGCCATCGATATCCAGGAGCAGTTGCAGGAGAAACGGCGTTACCCCCTGCACGGCCTGGCCTGCGGCATCGGCATCGCCACCGGCGAGGTCTTCGCCCCGCATCTGACCGAGCACAAACGGAGCGATTATCTCGGCCTGGCCTGTGACCTGGCCCTGTTTTTAAGCGAGCAGGCCAGGGGGAACGCCATTCTGCTGCACCACCCGGAGCCCCACGAACTGCCGGAATTCCCCATCCGCTCCAAGGCCGGGGAGCTGGTCGATCGTGCGCGGAGCGACTATTTTCTCGAGCTTCCCACCTTCCGCGTCGCCGGCATGAGCGCGCCGGCGCGCCGTTTCGCCATCCACTGGCAATCCAACCCCGGCGAATACCTGGCCGCCTCGCCCATCGAACCGGCGCGGGGCACCCTGGAGGATGATCCTGCCCAGGAACGGCCCTACTTCGGCAAGGTGTCGGCCTTCAAGAAGGAGCGCGGTTTCGGCTTCATCCAGTACTACGCCGAGAATCACGAGTATCAGGAAATCTATTTCCACATGACCTACGTGATTCATCAGGTGCCGGTGTTCGAGAACGATCATGTGCTCTTCGTCATCAAGCCCGGCAAGGAGGGGCGACCCCAGGCCTGTTCGGTGCTGGTGATGGGGAGTCGTCTGCAAGGACGGGTGGAGTCGTGCCAGGAGGATGGGTGCGGTCACATCTCCATCCGTGATCAGGAGGGCAAGCCGATCCGCTTTTTCGCCCTCTCCCAGGAGGTGCTCTACGAGCGGTTGCGGGTCGATGACATCGTGGAGTTCACCGCCGGATCGGGTTCCGAATCCGAGGGGTTGATCGCCCTGCAGATCACCAAGCTCGGGGAGGCCAACCCGCAACCCGGCGATGTGGGCGAGGCGCTGGTGATCGGCTCGATCGAGCAGGCGGTGGTGACGGTCTATTTTCCGGAAAAGGGGTATGGCTTTGCCAAGTGCAAGCGCAACAGCGTCTACATTCATGTCTCGGAGTTGACCGATCCCGAACATGTCCCCGGTCCCGGCGATCACATCGAATTCGAGGTCTATCCGGGCCGCAACGAGACCTATCGGGCCAACAACGTGCGTCTGATCAAGAAAAAGGGGCTGGATCTGTAATGAACGCGGTGCGTCCGCGCGCCATGCAAGCTCCGATGGCCGGTTGGCTGATGGTTGGCGTGCTGCTCGCCATGCCGGCATGGGCCGATCCCGACCCGGCGCCGTCGAAGGGTTCAGCCGTCCGGGAGCGGCAACCGCGTCCGGTCAACAAGGATCGGAAGGAGCCCCAACGCCTTCCCAAACCGGCGGACGAGCCGGAAATCCGGCGCGACGCCGAGGAGGGGATCCACCCTCCGGAACGCCGCTCCGGGGAGAGCCCGCGCGGCGGTTTGCCGGAGTCGCGCACCCCGCCGATCCGCGCCGGCTGACCCTCCAGCACCATCCGGGGAGACCCACCGCATGCGGCGCATCCTGAAAATTGGCGCCTGGATCCTGGCCATGGCCCTGCTGTCGGTGGTGGCCTCGTTGCAGACCATCGTCTCCTCGGAGCCGTTCAAACGGCATCTGATCGCCGTGCTGGGTCACGACCTGCCCGGCACGATCACCATCGACGCCCTCACCCTCGATTACACCAACGGATTGCAAGCGCGCCAGATCGCCTGGCGCCACGAAGAGCGCACCCTGTTTCGCCTCGACGGGATCAACCTGGCCATCGACTGGCCGGATATCCTGCTGGGACGGCTCACGATCCGTGAGGTCCGCATCCACGGGGGACGGTTGGATCTCTCCTCCGCGCATCTGAGCGGGGAGCCGGATGCGACCTCCGAGGCGTCCACCCCGCCCACCCCCCATCCGGTGCTGGCCCCGGCCTGGATCGCCACCACCCTGCCGTTGAAACTGGCCTTGCAATCCTTCGTGGTGGAGGATATCGACCTCGCCTATGAACCCATGCCCGGCGCGCGCTTGACGGTGCGGCAGTTGGCCATGCGGGCCGCCTTGCGCGCCGACCGACAAGGGGTTGACCTGACAGGTCGAATCACCATCGACGAACTGGCCTATGCCGATGCCTTGGGCGCGGTGCGCCTGCCGGTGACCCTCGACATGGATCTGGGTAACGAAACTGGTCACGGGGCGCGGCGTTCGACCTTGCGGTTGGGGAATCTGCTCACCGTGCCGCTGGATGCGCGGCTGACCCTGGACCGGCATCCCGCCGAGATCGATCTGCGTTTGCGTGCCGAACCGGTGGAGCTGGCCCCGCTGTTGGCCCTGGTGAAGCCATGGCTGCCCGAGGCGTGGCAGGCGGCGCGCCTGACCGGCAAGGGAGGAGGCGCGTGGCGGTTTCAGGGGGTGCGGGACGACCACGGGTTGAGCGGCAGTGGGGAGGGGGCGATCGAACTCACCGACCTGGATGCCCGGCTCCCAGGGGAGCAAGAGCGGCTGCTGGAGCACGGCTCGGCACGGTTGGCCATCGCCGGGATGCGGGTGGAGGGCGGGGAATGGCGGGGCATGGAGTCGGAGCTGCGGTTGACCGCCGAACGGCTGGTCACCCCCGAGGCCCAGGTGGGCAAGGGGTCGGTGTTGATGGGGGCGGAGCACCGTCCGGACGGCTCGATGGTCGGCCACGGACGGATCAAGGCAGAGCGGCTGCTCGCGGGTGGGGACGGGGAGGGGGCCCGTCCGTTGCGGTTCGAGACCAAGCTTCTGGCCGCCTTTGACCCGGAACGGGAGCGGTTCTCCATCGACCGGTTGCTGGTGCGACTCGACGACATTGCCCGCATCGGTGGTGCGTTGACGTTGACCCCGGATGGCGAGAACGACGGGGAGCAGAGCCTCTCCGGATCCCTTTCCGCCACGGTGGATGGGCGCAAACTGGCCGTGGCCCTGGCCCGTCTGCTGCCGGGCGGGGTCACCCTGTCGGTCTCCCCTGGGGAGAGTCGTCTCTCCATGCGCGGTCACGCCACGTTGATGGCCAACCGTCTGCCGCGTCGCATCACCCTGGGCGGGGTGGTGGATCTGGCGCCATGGGCCTGGTCCGACGACGAGGCGGGTGTGGGTGGGCGGCTCGAGCGGTTGAAGTTGGCCTGGAAGGCGCACCGGCCCGTGGCGGATGGTCCGGTCGAGGGGATGGTGAAGGGGACGATCGGCCTTGCGGAGCTGCGCGGGGGAGTCGATCTGACCAGCGAGGAGACCGAAATCAAACTGGAGGCCCAGGGCCACCTGCTGCCGGAGAGCGGGGTGTGGGAGGGTCGGTTGCGGGTGGATGGGCAACTGGAGCGACCGGTTTTCGCGGTGGATATCCGCATGGATCGGTTTGCCGGGTTGCTGGAGGCCGAGGCCAAGGGCGTTTTCAGCCATGAAGCGCCATTCGGGGATGCGGTGGTGAACCAATCCTGGCGTGGGCATGGCCGGAAGGTGACGGTTCGGGATGGGGAGTACCAGTGGCTGTGGCCTGATTTTCAATGGTCGGCCCAGGCTTCGAGCGCGCTGAACACCGGGCAGCATCGGTTGGAGTCGTTTGCCATCGATGCGGAGGGGGCCTTGAAGGCGCGACTGGAGGGGGCGTATCAAAGCGGCGATGATCACCTGAGGCTGACCGGCGGTCTGGAGCGGTTGGAGTTGGGCCGGTTGGGGCTGGTGGCCAGCGACGAGGGGGGAGCCGGGGCCACCCATCAGCCGTTTTTGGGGAACGTGGCGGTGAAGGTCGATCTGGAGGGGAGGCCGGGATCGCTCAAGGGGTGGAGTCGCGAGGTGCCCCCGCCGCTGCGCCTGGAGCTGACCGCCTCGGCATCCGGCGTGGAGGGACGCTGGGGGAGCGAGCGGCTGACCGGGGGCAAGGGGAACGTGAACCTCCGATTCGCCCCGGAGCCGGGCGTTGGGGTGACCCTGCGGGCGGATCTGCACGCCGGTCGCTGGGAGCGGCCCGAGGCGCTGCCAAATTTTCATGGTGGGGGGGGAACCCCCTCACCCCCCAACCGTGCTCCTCCCGCGCGGGAGTCCCACGGTTTTTTGCTGGAACAGGCCCGCCTGGAGGTGGAGCTGGTGGGGCGGGATCCGGATCACTGGCGCTTGAACCGTCTCAAGGGAGGGGTTCCGGGTCTGGAGGCGGAGCTGCAAGGGGAGGTCGCCGGGCTCTCCGGGCTGTTCGACCCCAGGGAGTTGCGTCTTCCCGAGCGGCTGGCCGGATTGTTCGTGGATGTGAGCGGACGGGCGCGGGCCGATCTGGAGCGGGCCAATCCGGTGCTCGCGACCCTCGAAGCCCGTGGAACCGGGCGGGGAGAGGTGGAGTGGAGCCTGTTCAAGGCGGTCAATGGCCCCTTCATTACCCGGTTGCTGGTTTCGCCACGGGAGCTGGGGGTGACGCATGGGGATTTCACCCTGCGTGGCATGACCGGAACCTTGCTGGCCAACAAGCGTACCTGGACCGATCGCAAGCAGGTGCCGGTGAAGGCGAAGACACGGCGGGTCTTCGCCTTGGAGCGGATCGCCAACCCCTTGACCAGCGGCATCGAGGGACGACGGTTGAACATCGAGCTGTTGGAGTTGGCCGGGGTGCGCGCCGAGAAGATCGCCATGGAGTTGAGCTACCAGGAGGGGCAGTTGCGCGGACAGAATCTGCGCCTGGAGCTGCTGGGCGGCACCATCGCCGGGAACATTCTGCTGGAGGGGAGCAAGCCGGCGCGCATGGATGCCCTGCTCGAGGGGGTGGAGGTGGATTTGAACCGTCTGTTGCCCGCCGAGGCGGGGAGTGTGGCGGATGGGAAGGTCGATTTCATCGCCCGGTTGGCGCTGCGGTTTGACAAGGAGAGCGGGCGGCTGGATCTGGGACGCAGCGAGGTGGGGATTCTCTTCACCCGCATCGGCAAGGAGGCGTTGGATCGGCTGTTGCGGTTCCTCGATCCCAAGGAGAGCAATCCCGCCTTGAGCAATGCCCGCTCCAAGGTCGCCTATGCCAATCCGTCGCAAATGAACTTGCAATTGGCCAAGGGAACCATCAAGCTCAAGATCGATTTTCGCGAGGGGATGGTCTCTGGCTTGAATCTGGAGCGGATTCCGTTGGGGGTGCTTGGCCAGTTCGAGCAGATCCAACAGGATCTGGCCCCGGTGGAGAATCTCGCCCGACTGTTGGAGTGGATCGGCATGACCCATCTGGAGGTTGAAACCCGTGACGCCGTCGCGCCTTAGATCCTGGTTGATGCTGGGTGGGCTGTCGCTGCTTGTGACCGGCTGCGGCGGACCGTTGCTCGAGGTGACGGTGGTGGACGAGCGCACCGCGTTGGAGAATCAGGTTCTCGGCAGTTATGCCGAGTTGCAGCGGGAGGTGATGCTGTTGACCTCGGTGCGCGCCATCGACCCCCAGGGTCGCGTGGAGCGGCGCGGAACCCCCCGTACCCCGGAGTATCGGGCGGTGCTGCGCGCCTTGCAGCGCCAGGCGTTCAACCGCGACGATCTGGATCACTTCCGTAAAGTGGGGGTGATCGGCGAGAACAACCAGGGCGGAGTGACGTTGTTGGCGGTCGAGAAGTTGCCGCCCGAGGCCCGGACTCTGGCCCAACGTCTGGTGGAGGAGGAGAATCAGGACCGGGCGGCCATCTGGGAGCGGTTGATCCTGGCCGAGGAGGGGCTGGGAGAGGCGGACCTGCCCAGGGTGCGGGGGATCTTCGCGGCGCTGAATCGCGACCGGGCCAGAAGTGGCGCGTGGGTTCAGATGCAGGATGGGGCGTGGCGGATGAAGGAGGGGGTGGAGAATGCGGAGGGGCCTTGATGCTGTCGGGAGGCCGAGCGGATCGCGTCTTGTGTCCACGCCTGTGAATGAATCGAATTTCGGCTTGGCTGAAGGCATCTTTTACCGCCTCCATATGTTCTGGTGGAGCGACCATGCTGATTTGATAGGTTTGCTGTTCCCAGGTTTCCTGGCGAAGCCATGGTATTTGTCTGTCAACTCAACTTGGTTGGCCCACTAGCAAACAGATATACAGGATCGGCCATTGATTTTATCATATCTGATCTTATCTATCCTTAAGTATATCTAACTTTTATATGATATTAACTTATTTTTAGTTATATTTAGAAGGGGTATCAATGGCAGAAACAAGGTCATTCTGGATTGGAACGGTTGACTCGTTCCTACATGCCGATTCTGAAACAATCCTCGGGCAACTGGCTGTTCGTGTCTCATTGATCCATTCAGGCAATGAAACACAGCAGTTAATGGCCTGGAAAAGAGAGCTGGAGATTTTGCGGGAGGCGTTTGAGACACTGGGAACAGATGCGCTTCCGTGGGGGCTATTCCTGGAAATGCCCCTTCAAAGGATTGGCAAGCGTCTGGATGCTGTTGTGACAATTGGTGGCACGATTACTGTAATAGAATTTAAGATTGGCGCAAGATCCTATTCCGGGTCAGACAGTCGGCAAGTTGAAGATTATGCTTTATGTCTACGAGATTTTCACGCTGGATCACATGGGCGGACTATCATTCCCGTGGTGTGTGCAGAACACGCCCCCCCTGTGGATTTATCGTCAGCGCTCCATGTACTTGAAAAAGTATCTCATGTATTGCAGTGCAACAGTGCGGGATTAGCCAAATGTCTGGCCTTGGTTAGGAACTTTGACGATGGGCCTTCCCAACTGGATTGGAAAGCCTTTGATGCATCATCCTACAATCCGACGCCCTCCATCGTTGATGCTGCCCGCCATGTATACGCTGGTCATACAGTTGCCGAAATTGGACGGGCCGATGCATCCGCAGAAAAATTGGAGTTGGCGGTCAACCGACTCAAAGAGATTATCATTCAAGCAAAGCAGGAAGGCTCCAAGAGAATCTGTTTCGTATCGGGAACGCCTGGTTCTGGAAAAACGATGCTGGGGCTTGATCTTGTATTTACGGAGGATGCCGGGCGGGTCTCCGGTGAACCGGCGGCTTTGTTGTCTGGCAACCGCCCTTTGGTTCATGTACTTCGGGAGGCATTGGCAGAAGACGCTGCAGTTCATGGGATGACCAAAAAAGAAGCAAGACGGCAGGTATACCAGGGTTTACAGAACCTCCTGGACTACCTGAAAGAGCATTCCTCTTTTGAAGGGGATGTCCCGCCGGAACATGTTTTGGTCTTCGATGAAGCACAAAGAGCCTGGGATGCGGACGTAGGCAAAAAGCTCTTGGAAAGGGAACGGTCCGAACCAGCCCTATTCTTGGATATCCTTAACCGTATGCCATGGGCCTGTCTGGTCTGTTTGGTTGGGCCAGGCCAAGAAATCAACCGGGGGGAGGGAGGTCTTGCTTTATGGGGGCAGGCCCTTGAGGATGCAGCAGAAGCTGGCAACTATTGGATACTCCATGCTGGCCATGATGCGATCCATGGGGGAAAATACGTTGACAACGGCATCCTTTCCGGGATGCGACAGAGTGCTCCTGTCAAACTGGTGGAAGAGCCGTACCTTCACCTGACCGCTGGTCTTCGCTCCTACCGGACACCATCTCATGGGCAATGGGTTGCCGCGTTGCTCGATGGAAGAATTAATGAGGCCGCCAACATTGCCCGCGGTATGGATACTCCACCCGCCTACATCACCCGAGATTTGTCCGCACTAAAAGCATGGCTCAGAAATCGGTGCCGGGGAAATCAGCGGGTAGGATTGCTAGCCAGTTCGGGGGCTGTTCGTTTAATCGC
The DNA here is from genome assembly GCA_015231775.1 of Magnetococcales bacterium. GTDB lineage: Bacteria > Pseudomonadota > Magnetococcia > Magnetococcales > Magnetaquicoccaceae > Magnetaquiglobus. Next base: position 12,402 of record JADGAY010000084.1, read on the forward strand.
TGATGGAATACCGCCCTCACCCCGCTCCAACGAATTGGACCAAGTGGCCCACTGGTTCTTGAAACCATCTGAAGATTATCGCTCCTCCAATGCGCTGGAAGTTCCCTTGAGTGAGTTCGTCTGTCAGGGCCTTGAAATCGACTATGCTGGGATTTGTTGGGGTGGAGATTTGATATGGGATGATGGCTGGCAGGCTAGGGCGATGCGGGCTCCAAAATGGCAAATAGTTCGTCAAGAGGATGCTCGCATATATTGTCTCAACACTTACCGGGTACTGTTAACGAGGGCACGGGCTGGACTTGCCGTTTACATTCCTGTGGGATCTACAAGTGACTCCACCAGACAACCGCAACTGTTTGACGCGGTTAGCAACATCTTGATATCGGCTGGTTGCTCCATGGTTTGATTTGGTGATGCGGTAGCAGACCTCCTTATGTTCCAGCGTGGCGCTGGCGATATGCTGTAGGCACCCGGTAGCCGGGATCTACATGAAAGGACCTGGAGAGCTCCACCCGGCCCATTGGGCCCAAAATGGGTACCCCTCCACTCCCCCGCAATGGCGGGGAGTTGGCTATACGGACCGGCTGCGGATGGAAGAACGGGCCTGAGCCCCAGACGAACAAAACCCCGCACGTCGTGATTCTGGCTGTGATGGGCTGGGATCGGATACCGTGCATGCCGAAAGAGCGCTTCACCTGGATCCGGCGGCTGCGGATGAGCCGATGTTTCCCACGCCTGGAACCCATCACGCATGCGGCATGACTCAGGCCGAAAACCGA
>JADGAY010000085.1 GCA_015231775.1 Magnetococcales bacterium
TGGGCGGCAGCGGGGGCGGCGGCGTCTCCTTGGGTGGCGGCGGCGTGGGGGGCGTCACCTCCTTGGGGATGGCGGGCGGCGTCAACGATTTGGGCGCGGTCGGCTGCTTCTTCGGTGGCATCTCCACCAGAGCCACGGCAAAGACCGGTTGCAGCGGTGGCTTCGGCGGCGTGAAGGGCACCAGAAAGAACAGGGCCACCACCAACAGATGGAGCGCGACCGAAACCAGCAGGGTGAGACGAGAAAGCATCGAGAATCAGCCAGGAGGTTCGGTGATCAGTCCGACCCGTTCCACGCCCGCCATCTGCAATTGGGCCATCACGGTCATGATCGAACCATACGCGGCGTTGCGATCCCCGCGTATATAGATCGGGAAATTGGGATTGTTGGCGCGGATGCCGCGAATTTTGTCCACCATCTCGGTGATGTTCACCGCCCGTTCCTCGATGAAGGTCGCGCCACTGGCGGTCACGCTGATCACCAACGGTTCCTGATCCGTGCTCATGGCGTTGGCCTCGGAGTCCGGAAGATTCACCTCCACCCCCTGGGTCAACAACGGCGCGGTCACCATGAAGATCACCAGCAACACCAACATCACATCCACCAGCGGCGTCACGTTGATCTCGCTCATGGTGCTCACGCGGTCCGAGCCCGAACCGCTCATGCTCATGCTCATCGCCATCAGGTCAGACTCCCGCGGCGCGAGGTCTGCCGCTCCAGGATGTTGAGGAACTCCGAGCCGAAGTTCTCCATTTTCTGATGTTGCCGGCGCAGATCCGCGGCATATTTGTTGTACGCGATCACCGCCGGAATCGCTGCCACCAGCCCCATGGCCGTGGCGATCAACGCCTCGGCGATGCCGGGCGCCACCATGGTCAGGGTGGTGGACTTGGCGCCCGCCAGACCCAGAAACGAGTTCATGATCCCCCAGACGGTGCCGAACAGACCGATGAACGGGCTGGTCGAACCCACGGTGGCCAGAAAGGTCAGGCCGCGTCCCAGATTGTCCACCTCGCGGTTGAGCGACACGGTCATGGCGCGCCGCACGTTCATGAACAGATCACCTACCTCGCTGGTGCGGGTGCCGTTCCCCTCCCAGCGCTTCCACTCGCGAAAGCCGGTCACGAACACCGTCACGATCGGGCTCTCCGGCCACTCCTGGGCCGCGGTCTGATAGAGCTTGGCCACGCTGCCCCCGCTCCAGAAACGCTCCTCGAACTCCGCGGCATCCTTGGTGACGCGCCGGAACCGCCGCCACTTCTCGATGATGATCGCCCACGAGACGATCGAGGCCAACAGCAGGGCCAACATCACCATTTTCACCACGGGTCCGGCCTGGAACACGAGATCCAAAATGCTATGGGAGGTCAATGCTTGTGGATTCACGGCAATTCTTCCAAAGTTAGGTTACCGCGATCTCCCGAAAGGGGGATCAACGGGCGGAGGGTGAGGGGGTTGGCCCCCCCATCAAGCAATCTGCAGCCGGTTCAGGATATCCTGGGGGATGCGGACCGGCTTGAAATCACGACTCAACAGGGCGATTCGCACCTTGGCCCGGATCAACGGCACGGGTTGGGCGTGGTCATCCATTCGGGTGATGGTTTGCGCCAAATGCAGGCTGACACGTCTGCTCTCCGACAATATTACCGAAACATTGAGCAGGTCGTCCAGGCGCGCGGAGGCCAAAAAGTCGATTTCCATGTTAGCGACAGCAAACAGAAGTCCGCGCTCGCTCAACAAGGATGCCTGTTGGTAACCGACATGCCGCAGCCATTCGGTTCTGGCCCGTTCCATGAACTTCAAGTATTCGGCGTGATAGACCACGCCGCCGGCATCGGTGTTTTCGTAGTAGACACGCGCCGGCCAGACGAAAGCGGGTGGATTCAAAGCAGCGATCCCTGCCACGTCGCGGGCGGCATGCGTCCCAGATGGTGCCAGGCCGCCGGGGTGGCGCGTCTGCCGCGCGGGGTGCGATCCAGAAAACCCTGTTGCACCAGAAAGGGTTCGATCACCTCCTCGATGGCGTCGCGGGTTTCGCTGAGCGCCGCCGACAGGGTGTCGAGTCCCACCGGACCGCCGGCGTATTTATCGATGATGGTCATAAGCAGTCGCCGGTCCATGGCATCGAGTCCCAGTTTGTCCACATCCAAAAGCGTCAACGCGGCGTCGGCCAATTCGGCGTCGATGTGGCGGGCTTGACGCACCTGGGCGAAGTCCCGCACCCTTTTCAACAGCCGGTTGGCGATGCGTGGCGTGCCGCGTGCCCGTTTGGCGATCTCCATGGCTCCGGCGGGCAGGATCGGAATGGCCAGCAATTGAGCGGAACGCTGCAAGATTCGAGCCAGCTCGCCGGGTGAATAGAACTCCATGCGCGCCAGAATGCCAAAGCGGTCCCGCAACGGGTTGGTCAACAGGCCGGCGCGGGTGGTCGCCCCCACCAGCGTGAAGGGCGGCAGGTCGATTTTGATCGAGCGTGCCGAGGGCCCTTCGCCGATCATGATGTCGAGTTGATAATCCTCCATGGCCGGATAGAGGATCTCCTCCACCGCCGGACTCAGACGGTGGATTTCGTCCACGAACAGCACATCACCCCGCTCCAGGTTGGTCAACAGGGCCGCCAGATCCCCGGCCCGCTCGATGATCGGGCCAGAGGTGGTTTTCAAGCCGCACGCCATCTCGGCGGCGATGATGCGCGCCAGGGTGGTTTTGCCCAATCCGGGTGGGCCGTGCAGCAGCAGGTGGTCCAGGGAGTCTCCACGGGTTTTGGCCGCGTGGATGAAGACACGGAGATTGGCCTTGAGCCCATCCTGGCCGACGAATTCATCCAGACGCGGGGGGCGCAGGCCGGCGGCATCACGGCGCTCCTCCTCGGGGTCGATTTGCGGGGAGAGGATGGGGTTCATCGGGAGAGGATCTTCAACGCCGCGCGCAAGGCGATGGCCGGGTCGGTGAGTTCAGCCGGGGGCAGGGTGCGCAACACCCGTTCGGCGTCCGGGGCGCGGTAGCCGAGGTTGACCAGGGCGCTGATCAGATCCTGGCGCAGGGAGGGTTGCACCGGCTCGGCGGGGAGGGGCGGCAGGGCGTTCGGATCGAGGGGGGTGGCCGGTTGGGCATCGGGCAGGGCGCCGGAGAGCGTGGCGGGGAGAATTGGGAGTCTGTCCTTCAATTCCACCACCAGGCGCATGGCGATCCGTCTGCCGATGCCGGGGATGCGCGCCAGCAGGGTCACATCCTCCCGCGCCAGGGCCGAGACCAGGGCCTCGGGCGCGAAGGTGGAAAGGGCCGCCATGGCGAGCCGGGCGCCGATGCCGGTCACCGAGTTCAACACCACGAACACCTCCCGTTCGGCGGCGGTGGCAAAGCCGTGCAACAGAAAGGCATCCTCGCGCACATGGGTCACGGTGACCAGGTGGATCGCCTCCCCCGTGGAGGGGAGTCGCTCGAAGGTGGAGAGGGGAATGAAGACCCGATAGCCCACCCCACCCACGTCGATCACCACCTGGTGAGGCTCCTTTTCCGCCAGAATGCCACGCAGATGGGCGATCATGGTTTTCTTCCCTCCGTTGCCGCGACGCGGGCGGCGATGCTGGAACCCCGTTGCAGATGACACAACGCCCCGGCCAGGGCGTCGGCGGCATCCTGGGGGGGTGCGCTCTCCAGGGTGAGAAGCATGCGGATCATGGCCTGTACCTGGTGTTTTTCCGCGCGCCCGAAACCGACCACCGCCTGTTTGACCTGGAGGGCGGTGTATTCGAAGACCGGCAGACCCGCCGCGTTGGCCGCGACGATCGCCACCCCGCGGGCATGGCCGAGTTTCAGGGCGCTTTGCACATTGGCCGAGACGAAGATCTCCTCCACCGTCACCACCTCGGGCTGGTGGTCACGAATCACCGCGCGCACCCCGTCGAAGATCTTGCCGAGCCGTTCGGGCATGGGTGACTCGGGCGAGGTGCGGATGCAACCGTGGGCAATGTGCCGAAACCGGGAGCCGCTCGACTCCACCACCCCCCAACCGGTCACCGTGGTGCCGGGGTCGATCCCCAGAACGCGCATCGTGGCGGTCAACCCAACCGTTCCATGATCTCGTCGGGAATGTCGAAGTTGGCGTGCACCTTCTGCACATCGTCGTTGTCTTCGAGCATGTCGAGCAGCTTGAGCATCGAGGAGGCCTGTCTCTCCTCGTTGAGGGTGACGGTGTTTTGCGGACGCAGGGTCACCTCGGCGGAGAGCGGATTGGCGAAACCGGCCTTGGCCAGGGCATCGCGCACGGTTTCGAACTCATCGGGAGAGGTGATCACCGCGCACTCGCCGTCCGAAGAGAGCATATCCTCGGCGCCGGCCTCGAGGGCCGCCTCCATCAGCTTCTCCTCGTCCACCTCCTGGAAGAGGATCTCCCCCTTGCGGTCGAAGAGGTAGGCCACGCAGCCGGAGGCTCCCATGTTGCCGCCGTACTTGGTGAAGGCATGGCGCACGTCGGCCACGGTGCGGTTGTTGTTGTCGGTCAGGGTATCGACGATCACCGCCACCCCGCCCGGTCCGTACCCCTCGAAGCGTACCTCCTTGTAGTCGGTGCCATCCTCGGCGCCCGCGCCGCGTTTGACCGCCTTGTCCATCGTGTCCTTGGGCATGTTTTGCGCCCGTGCCGCGAGCAGTGCGGCCCGCAGACGCGGATTGAACGAGGGTTCCGGTCCGCCGATGCGCGCCGCCGTGACGATCTCACGGATCAGCTTGGTGAAGATCTTGCCGCGCTTGGCATCCTGCGCGCCCTTGCGGATCTTGATATTGGCCCATTTGCTGTGTCCAGCCATGAAAACGCTCTCCTGATGTTCGATAAGAAACCGGCGTGGCGTGTCCGGTGCTTTGATTTCCTTAATTCAAGATTAGACCAATTCTCCCGGTTTCGCCAGTCGTGTCGCGCCGTCCGCTCCCGTGGGCAACGGGAGATGCCTGAATTTTTTGTGAACAAAGTGGACCATGGCTTGCTTGGCAATAAAATCGATTATATTAATCAATCTTGATATACGTCTGATCGGATAAAAATTCTCACTTGCATCGAGTAAAAATGTCATGAAAAACGTGACAACAGGAAACGGCTGGGGTCTGCGCGTCACGATGATCGCCATCGTGATCACGCTGTTGGTGTCGTCGCTGATCGGCGGGGGGTTGTTGATCTACAGCCTGCGTGCCACCCTGCAAGGGTATGCCGGCATCGAGGAGGTGGTCGAGCGATTCAACGCCACCTCCCATCACATGAACACCCTGATGCTCATGTCTCGGCGCAGCGAGAAGGATTTTCTGCTGCAGCGCGGGGCCAAGGACGTGGAGAAGGTGGTGACCTTCACCGGTCAACTCGAAACCGATGCGCAAATGGCGCGGGAGTTGGCCAGGGATCCCCTGATCGCCGATTCCAGGGACGTGGAGAGCGCGGCGCGGATCCTGGAGATCACCGGACGCTACCGCGATGCCTTTTTGGCGGTGGTCAAGGCGGTCGAGGCCAGTGGTGGGGATCTCGCCACCGATGGGGTGAAGGCCCGGATCGAGACCATGCGCGCCTCGGTGCATGAGATCGAGCCCCTGGTGGAGGAGATGTCCCATCGGGTCGGCGAGCGCGCGGATCGCATGCGCGCCGAGATTTTCGCCCGATCCAACGGGTTGATGAACACCGCCCTGTGGGTCTTTTCGATCCTCACCCTGGTCGGTTTGGGGATCGCGGTCAACGGGGCGCGGCGCGTGCTGCGTCAGATCGGCGGCGAACCCGCGGTGGTGAGCGGATTGCTGGCGCGCATCGCCTCCGGGGATCTGACCGTGCGCGGCAGTGGGGGTGATGTCGGGCTGTTGGGCGAAATCGTCGCCATGGCCGAACGGTTGCGCGACATGATCACCCTGATCCGCTTGCAGGGGGTCTCGACCCTGCCGCCGGTCAACGATCAGATCTCCAAGGCCGTGGAGCGACTGGGACAGGTGGCCGACGAGGTGCGGGGCAGCACGATATCGGCCCAGGGCTCCAACGGTCGCCTGGAGAACCTGATTCACGAGCAGGTGAAATCCGGCGCGGATTACATTGTCCGCTCCATGTCGGACATCGGCGGCGCGGTGAGCGAGCAGTCCCGTGCCGCCGGCGTGGTCTCCCTGGCCGCCGAGGAGGGGAGCACCAACACCGCCACCCTGGCCTCCGCCGCCGAGGAGATCAGCGCGAATGTCGGGGAGGTGAATCACAGTCTGGAAGAGGTCGGTCGCATGATCGACAACGTGTCCGCCAGCATGAGCCGTCTGACGCAAAGCCAGGAGGCGGTGCGCAGGCGTTGTCTGGATGCCGATGCCGAGGCCTCACGGGCCACCGGCATGGCCCGGAACGGTCGTCAGGTGATGGAGGAGTTGACCGAATCGGCGCAACTGATCGGGCAGATCGTGCAGACCATCAACAACATCGCCGAGCAGACCAACATGCTCGCCCTGAACGCCTCGATCGAGGCCGCCGGAGCGGGCGAGTCCGGCAAGGGGTTCGCGGTGGTGGCCAACGAGGTCAAGGCCCTGGCCCGTCAGACCGCCGAGGCCACCGAGGATATCGGCGGTCGCATCCACCAGATCCAGGTACAGGCCAACGACGCCGCCAGCGCCGTGGACGAGATCGCCGGGGTGATCGAGCGGTTGGCAGAAGTCAACCGGGAGATCGTGAACGCCGCGGACGAGCAGGCCCTGGCCGCCACCGACATCGCCCGTTCCATGGATGGGGTGACCCGTGCCGCGGATACGGTGATGCGCGGCTCCCAGGAGTTGGGTTCGGCGGTCGATGAGATCGCCCGGACCGCCAACACCCTGGGCAACGGCTCCCGCGCGTTGGCCGAGACCGCCACCTCCATGGCCTCGGCCATCGAGGAGACCGCCACCCAGGCCGAACAGTCCAACAAACTGGCCCAGGCGATGCTCGCCACGGTGGCCGATACGGTGAGCGCCTCCCAGGGGATGCGCGACGATATGGAGCGCACCCGCATGGCCTCGGAGCGGCTCGAGGCCACGGCCCAGACCATCTCGTTGCTGATCGATGCCCTGGGGAGCGTGTCGCGTCGTTTGCATGAGGCCCAGGCCTCCTTGAACACGGGCGCGCCGCCGTTTGACATGTTGCGGGTCAAGACCGCGCATCTGGAGTGGTTGCGCAAGCTTGAGGAGATGATCAACGGCGAGGCGGTGATGAACGAACGGGAGGCCGGAGATGCCAAGGCCTGTCCCCTGGGGGTGTGGCTCTTCGCCGCGGGCGAGGGGGGACGCTTCGCCTCCCTGCCGGCTTACGCCAGCGTCGAGTCCACCCACGACCAGGTGCATGCCCTGGCCCGCGCCGTGATCCGCGACCACGCCGAGGGGCGGGAGGCGCGCGAGGGGCTGCGACGGTTCAACCAGGCGCGGGATGCCCTGTTCCTCGCCCTGGATCAGCTCTATGTGGAGGCGGCGCGGGCGAGCGGTTGATCCGCGCCCAACCAAGGCTTTCTTTCGATGCGCAAGATGGATCAAGACGTGGCATCCGTTGATGCCCTGCAACCGTCAGATCCGGGCGCATGCCTTGATGGGGAGAGGGCGTTGGCGACCCCTCAATAATCCTTCTTCCACTGCACGCCCACATCGCCGTTGGATTTGGCGTCCACGCCGGTCTTGAGATAGATCTGGGGGGTCATCTCGATCTCCACGTTGATGCGCCCGGAGTCGGCCTTGATCCCCTTTTCCACCTCCAGGTAGATCTCGTCGGTCACATACTTGCCGGCGCTCACCGTGCCGCTCTCCAGGGAGCTGCCGCCCACATCGAGCCGGTCGATTCCCAAACCGCGCTGAAGTTTTCCCAACAGACCGATGCCGCCTCCCTGCATGGTCTTGACCGCCACGGCCAGGCGCAGCGCCTGGGCCGGGGTGATCGCGTCCGTGGCGCGATCGAACAACAGGTGCGAGATGATCTCCTCCTCGGAGAGCAGGGGGTCGCTGGTCAGCTTCACCCGCGGGCGGCGCGCCGCCCCCTCCAGGCCGACATGGGTGGTGATCTCGCCGCGCTTGACCGTGGCCTCCATGGCGATCCACGGCTCGGGTGGCCAGTTGCCATCGAAGGTCAGTGCCCCCTCTGTCAGTTGAAAGCGCCGCTCCAACAGATCGAGATGACCGCGTCGCACCCGCATTTGGCCGGCCACCTTGGGTTCGGCCAGGGTGCCGGCGAGTTTGAGTTCTCCCAGCCACTCCGAATCCAGTCCCATGCCACGCACGAACAGCCGTCCCGGAATGAGCGCCGTCACCTCCAGGCGGGTCTCTTTCGGGAACAGGCCGCTCCCCGACGGGGTTGGGGTGGTCTCCCCGGCGCGGGGCTCGTCGAGTTCGACCACCTGGATCTCCTCGTCCGCCGCCTTGCCGGGATGAAACTCCGCCCGGTTCACGGTCAACTCGCCGCTCAACCGCAAGCCGGTCAGATCCCCGCGCAACCGCAACGGGCCGCTCATGCTGGCGGTCAGATCGTCGCGCCGCACCAGGGTCGCCTCTTCGAGGGTCGCATCCAGGGTGATCGGGAAGTGGTGTTCCGGATCGAGTCGCACCCGTCCCGTCGCCCGCAGCCGTCCCTTGTCGCCGTCCGTGGCGGTGAAGCTCTCCAGGAGCAGCTCCTCCCCCTCGGCCTTGAGGTTCAGGGTGATTCCGTGGAGGATCGTGCCCGACTCCACCAGCTCCAGATGGCCCCGTTCCAGCTCCGCGCCGCCACGGACCACCGGTTGGTTGAGCGTGCCGCCGGCCACCAGATCGACCCGCACCACCCCTTCGAGTCGTCCGAATCGTTCGGGATCGCTCCATTTTCCCAGTTCAGCCAGGGGGATTCCGGCCTTCAACCCCCCGGCCAGACGACCGTCGGGGACCAGCTCCACCCACGGGGCGCGCCCCAGGATCCGCATCGGCACCACCAACTCGCCCCGCGCCTCCTCGGGAGCCAGTCCACGGGCGCTCCAGGAGAGACGCGGTTCCCGGCCATCGTTCACCTCGGCGGAGAGGGAGAGATCCAGGGGGGGCAGATGGCGCCAGGAGGCGCTCGATGAACGCCCCTGGGTGACGGTGACCCGCGCCTCCAGGTTCGGGCGCTCCACCGGGCCGGAGACGTGCATCGCCAGGGTGCTCTTGCCGCGCATGGCCCCAAGTCCGAGACGACGGATCAGATCCAGATCACCTTGGGCCGACAGATTGCCATCGACCCGTTTTCCCTCCCGTTTCCAGCCCCCGGAGAGGGTGGCGTCGCCCAAGGCCAGCTCCCAGGGGGTGACGCGGTTGATCTCCCCATCCCGACTCCGCATCTGGATGGTCACCGGTTTGACGAGACGAAACAACTCCTTGTCGAGCTGGCCGGAAAGCTCCGCGATCTCCCAGCGCTGCTCCTCCCCGACCCGTTCCAGCCCGCCCCGACTCTTGAAGGTGATCGGCCAGCCCAACGCGCCCCGCCCTTCGGCGTTGAAGGCCAGTTTGGAGAGGCTGCCGCTGGCGCGCCCCTTGAGGGCCTCGACTTTGAGTTTCTCCCCCTGCCACCTGGTGACCTCGAATTCGGCCTCCACATCCGGCTTGCCCCGCGTCAGACCGGCGCGCCCGGTCACCTTCAGGCTCTCCAGGCGACCGAAGGGGCCGGTCAAGCCGGTCAGCCGCCCGTTGAGATGGCCGGCGGGTCGTCCCTGACGGTCGGGATCGAAGGCCAGATCCAGGGAAGCCCGTCCGGTGAGGGGGAGCCCATGCCAGGGTTTGAGGGCGGACAGATCCGCGCACTCCCCCTTGAGTTTTCCCGTCAGGCTGGATTGGCGCCAGTCCATGCCCAGGGTGCCGCTCAGGTGGCTCTTCGGCGCGCTGGCCTTCAACTCCTCCAGTTCCAGGTGCTGGGCGTCGCGCAGTCGGTAGCGGGTGGAGAGCTCCAGCGTGCCCCCTGGTTGCCGGGCGCTCACCGCCAGGTTGCCATGGGGCAGGGTGAAGGGGTCGGTCACCTCCCCCTGGATCGCTATCTGCCGCAGGGTCACCTCCCCCACGCGGCTCTCCTTGGACTCCCCCTCGAAGCTGGAGGTCAGGCGCGACCCCTCGCCCTTGAGCAGGCCGCGCAGGGTGCCGGAACCGGCCACGGGCAGGTCGGATCCAGGGAAGAGCGACCCCAGATCGGCCAACTCCGCCTGCCAGCGCGCCTCAATTCGGCCCGCTTCCGGCGCGAAGCGCCCCGAGCCGCTCACGGTGATGTCGTGACCCGTGAGGCGCACCGCGTCGGCCTCGATGGGGCGGTCCGGGCGCCATGTCAGGTGCATCCCCAGCTCCGGGCTCTCCCCCACATGGGGCGCCATGGAATCGGGCAGCCCGCGGATGCCCGAACCGCGCACCTGGGCGTGCAGCTCGATACGTTCGCCACCGGGCGTCATGCGCAGCTCGCCTTCACCTTGGGCCTGACCTTGTACCGGCCAGGGCAGGAGGGGCGCGAATTCACCCAACCCGGAGACACGGGCCGACCAGTCGAGGCGCGCCCCGCCTCTTTCGGGGTCGATCACCCCCACCGCCGTGGCGGTCAGGGTGTCGGCATGGGCCAGTCGCAGCGCCTCCACGGCCAGTTGGCCATCCTTTTCAAAGCGACCGGTCAGCTCCCAGGTTGGGCGCCAGAGCGGCGAACCGTCGGGCAATCCGGTCAGATGGAGCGATCCGGCCCCGCCGGTCAGATGCAGGCGGATCCCTTCCGGCCAGGGGTGGTGCGCGGGTGTCGAGGCCGGGGGCTCGATCACCACGGTGGTGTCGAGATCGGTGAAGCGGTGATCGAGCCAGCGCCACTCCGACGCCCGCAGACGCGCCTCGGTGCGCGGGGCGTGGGGGGGGCCGGAGAGGGTTACCGCGACCTGTCCGGCCCCGAGCATCGGCGTCTGCCACCAGGGGGTGAGAAAGGCGCCGAGGCGGGGGATGTCGGCCTGGAACGTTCCGCGCAGTTGTTCGGCCTGGAGATCGATCTCCAGGTGACCCGCGAGGGAGAGGGCATCGGAGCGGGCCTGGATCCCGGAGATGGCCACCGCGAAGGTGGCCAGATCGACGCGGACCTCCCCTTGGGCCGGCAGGGTGGCAAGGAGGGGCTGGAGCGGTTTGGGCAGCGCCCCCAGCAGCGGCTCCCCCAGATGCAGTTCGTTGACCCGAGCCTGGCGCAGTTCCAGGGTCAGCGGGATCGGTATCGACCAGCCGGACCAGGCGGGCGGGTCGGTGGGTTGGGTGGCGGGGGTGACCGGAAGGCGTTCCGGCGCACGGCGCGCCTCGACCCGTTCGGCCCGGACCTCTTCCAGCTCGATCACCCCCCGTGCCAGACTCGCCCAGATCGGTCTGCCCCGTGCCTGCTCGATCACCAGCCAGGCCCCCTGGGGGTCGCGGATTTCGAGGCGCTCCAGGCGGATCTCGTCGCGGAAATCCCCGCTGATGCCGGTCAGGTGCAGGGACTCCAGCTCCGGCAGGGTGCGCAACCAGCTCAGGAGCGCCTGTTGCACCCCCGGATGATGGACAAACAGCCCTCCTCCCAGGAGCAGCAGTGCCAGGGGCGCGATGAGGATGACCGCCAGGCCGATCCACACACGCCGGAAGGGATGGGGGCGGGGTGGCGCGGTCTGGGGGGGATCCGGAGGGGGGGTGTTCATGGCCATGGCGTCAGAAGGCCTGTCCGATACTCATGTAGAGTTGCCAGGGCGCATCCATGGCGCCGCGTCGCTCCAGGGGGATGCCGACATCCAGCCGCAGCGGACCGATGGCGGATAAATAACGAAAGCCAAGACCCGCGCCGACCAACATCGGGTCGTTCCAATCCGGCACGACCGAGGTGTAGGCCCGTCCGGCATCCAGAAAGGCCACCCCGCCCATGGTTTCGGTGAACCGATAGCGCGCCTCGGCCCCCACGGCCAGCAGCGACCGTCCGCCCACCGGACGACCGGAGTCATCCAGGGGGCCGGCCATCTGCTGCCCGTAGCCGCGCACCGAGGAGCCGCCGCCGGCATAGAGGCGGTTGTCCGCCGGGATTTCGTTCTGCTCGGCCCCGAGGGTGACATCCAGCTCGGCGCGACCGGCCAGCACCAGATCCGGGATTTCGGGCCAACTGCCATACCGACTGGTTTTGTTGGAAAAGCGCAGAAAATGGACGCTTTTGCCGGTGACCGCCATGTGGGGGGCGATTTCACCAAACAGTCGCCAGCCGCGCGTGGCGTCGAGGGGGTCGTTGGAGCGGTCCAGAGTCAGGGCCAGGGGCATGCTGATGAGGCTGTAGGAGGTTTTATCGTTTTTGCTCAAATCCAGCACTTCGGAGAGGCGATAGTGCAGCGCCAGGGAGCCCTCGCCGCCGGGGGCGAACACCTGTCGGACCAGACCGGCGCCCAGCTCCAGGGAGATGCTCTCGAACGCCTCTTCCACCGACTGGTCGAGCTTGCCGGAGAATTTCAGGTTCTGTCCCCGTTGGCCGTAGTCCGGGATGTCGAGGGTGTTGTTCATGGTGAGGGTGCGGACGCCGAGTTTCAGATCGCTCTTGAGCCGCTCCCCGGACCCGAAGAGGTTGCGATGCTCCCAGCCGCCGTTCACCTCCACGCCGCGATCGGTGCTGAAACCGGCCCCAGCGCGCCAGGTGCGCGGTTTGCGCTCCTTGAGTTCCACCAGCACCGGCCACAGATCCCGTTCATCCGGCTGCTCGGCGAGTTTTACCCGCACCACGCCGAACAGGCCGGTGCCGCTGAAGGCCTGGCGGGTCTCCTCGATCCGCGTCGGGTGATAGGAGACGCCCCGGTTCCACGGCACGCGCCGCTTCAAGAAGAAGATATCCACCTCGCCCGGCTCGTCGATGATCACGTCACCCAGTCGAACCCGAGGACCGGTGGCAAGCTGGAAACGGACCCGGATCCGGTGTGTTTGCGGATCCCGGGTCACGCGCCGTTTGACCATCCTGGCCTGGGGGTATCCCTGCTCGCGGGCGGCCTGAATCAGGGTGTCGCCGGCCTGGAGAATGCGCGTGCTCTCCGCCGGGTGATCGGCAACCAGGTCGAGGCTCTCCCAGGAGGGGGGCTGGAAACGGGAGTCCGGGGGATCG
>JADGAY010000349.1 GCA_015231775.1 Magnetococcales bacterium
GCTGGTGCGGATCTTCTCCACCGCGCCGGTGAGCACGAGATGGATGTTGACCGGGGTCTCCCCCTCCTTGAGCAGAATCCAGCCGGGTTTCAGATCCAGTACCGGATTGTTGATCAGAATCCGCAGGTGATGCATGGGAATGGCGGGCAAGGCGGTTTGCAGGAAGGCAAAGGCCCGACGCCGGGCGAAATCCGACTCCCCGGCAATCAGGATGTCCATCATGCCATAAGGCGCGCTGGAACCGATCTCCTTTTCCATGGGGGTCAACTCCCGCGCCAGATGGGAGAGCAGCACCCGATCGGAACGATCCTGGGCGAAATCCTTGGCCATGCCATGGATCATGCCACCGCCGATATCCAATTTTTTCAAGTTGACCGGGGTGAGATATTCGTCGCGCACCGATTCGAACCAGGCCCGATCAATGCCGGGTTTGCTTGCATCCTCGACGACCATCTTTTCCAGCAGCTCCAGGGAGACGATGTCGGCAAAATGGGCGTAGGTACGAAAGCCCTCCCGCCACACGGTCCGGAACAGAAAGATCGTGGTCTCCAACGGATGGGGCGAAAAGACCGGGCGTACCTCCAGCCCTTCGATATCGTTCCACACCCCATCCTGGAGATCATGCACCTCAAAGAAATCCGCGAAGCGCTCCTCTTCGATGGAGAGCAGCGCGGCCAGCTTTTTTTCCACCGTGGCCCGCACCAGGGGCGTGGCAAAGTAGCGAACCTTGCGACCGGAACGCATCAGGGTGGTGATCCCGGCGAAGTGGTCGTCGTGGGCATGGGTGTGGAAGATCCCCTCCACCTCGTCGATCCCGATGCCGAGGCAGGAGAGGTTGTAAAAGAGATTCGGTCCGGCATCGATCAGATAGATGCGACCGTGGAACATCAACACGCTGGACATGCTGGGCCGGTTCACATCCCAGCCATCCCCCTCGCCGGAGTGGACCACCGCGAAATATTCTCGGGGCAGATTCTGGAAGCCGAGGGGATAGGCCGATTCGTACCGTTCCCCTGGGGCCAGGTTCAGATCCACCTGCACGCTCTCGCCGCCCCAGGCGATCTCGAAGCGATTGTTGCCCAGACGTCGGATCGTCGCGCCGCCCCGGATCTCCACCGTCTGATCCCCGACCAGACACCCCTCCAACAGATCACGGGAGGGCCGGATGGCCCCGAAGGCGAACCGGAGTTTCAAGCGCATCATGGCATCGGCGGTTTGCGCGTCCACCCCGGTGGCCATGATCTCCTCACGGGAGATCAGACCATAGTTGCCCCGATAGATGTATTGCATCTGGGCGTTGACCTGCTCGGCCTGACCGATCAGCAGGGGCTTTTGTCCGGTATTGTTGGGATGGTTGGGGATGATCATCCCCTGCTTGTAGAGCATCTGCAGCACCGGGAATTCGCTTAAGTTGGCGAATTCGCCGTTTTGCAGCATCACATCCGAGAGCAGAATGGCGTTGGGTCCGGTTTCGTGCATCACCCCCTGTTTTTCCGTGGTGATGATCAATCCACGCTTCATCAGGTGTTTGACGCTGTCCATGGGACAAGCGCAGAGAATACGCAAATCCGCCGCCGGGATCTCGATCCAGTAGATCCCGGTGGCAACCAAATTTTTATGGATATTCATCGCTTGGCCTCGCACGCTTGTGATGGTCGAACCACTGTTAAGAAAAGAACAGGATCAGAAAGAATGCACGCATGATTGGGATCGGTTGGTGTTGATGCCATCCGTGGGCGGGCGAACGGTTGGGTGCCATCCCGTCCATGCTGTTCTCCGAACACGTCCAAGAGTCGTGAACTGCCGATAAGGCATGCCGCTTCCATCGAGTTTATTAACGCTTGTTATCATGGTTGACACGAGGCGGCGTCGCAATCCGGCTGCCGATCTCCATTAGTTTCAGCAATGGCGGGGGTTTTTGCAAGGCAATATCGACATCAACTCTTTCGGGTTGACCCGAAAATCTCAACCCACCATCCGGAGGGATGGCGGGTTTTGTCGCGACTGACCAAGCGGGTAGGACGGATCGGCCAACGGGCATCAGGCACGCCGGAAGCGGGAGAGGATCCCCCGGCAGGGTCTAAAGATCAGGCGAGGCGGAAGGGGAACCCCCGGCAGGGGAGGGCTCGACTCACGCCAGCCGGAAGCGGGCCACGATCCCCTTGATCGACTCGGAGAGGCGGGACATCTCGTCGGCGCGTTGGTTCAGTTGCGCGCTCATTCCCAGCACGTCGGCGACCGCCTGGCGCACCGGTTCCATGCTGGCGGCGATCTCCCGCGCGGTGGCGGCGGCATCGCGCACGTTGCCGGTGATGTTCCGGCTGCCCGAGGAGGCCTGGGTCACGTTGCG
>JADGAY010000350.1 GCA_015231775.1 Magnetococcales bacterium
GGGACAGATCCTGTGGGGGTTGGGGATCACCGAGGCGTGTCAGGGGACGGTGGCCGCCTTTGGTCTGATCAATCTGGCGATACTCACCGGCAACATCGGTCGTCCCGGCACCGGGGCCAGTCCCATCCGCGGGCAGAACAATGTTCAGGGTGCCTGCGACATGGGGGCCCTGCCCAATGTCACCACCGACTATCAATCCGTGACCAACCCGGAGATGCGGGCTCGCTTTCAGGCGGTTTGGGGGGTGGAACCGCCGGCCAGGCCAGGGATGAAAATGCCGGAGATGTTTGCCGCGGCACGGGCCGGAACCTTGCGCGGGCTCTACCTGGTGGCCCAGGATCCGGCCCAGTCCGATCCGGACTCGTTTCAGGTGGCCCAGGCGTTGGGGAGTCTGGAGTTTCTGGTGGTCCAGGAGATTTTCTTGAGCGAGTCCACCCGGTTTGCCCATGTGGTGCTGCCCGGAGCCAGTTTTTTCGAGAAGTCCGGCACCTTCGTCAACAGCGACCGGCGGGTGCAACCGGTGGTGCGGGTGATCGACCCGCCGGGTGAGGCGTGGGACGATGGCCGGATCGTGCTGGAGTTGGCCAGGCGCATGGGCTGGGATCTGGGGGGTGGCGATGGCTCGGGGGAGGGGATGGATGCGGCGCGCATATTGGCTGAAATCGCCCAACTCACCCCCAATTGGGGCGGGATCTCCACCGAACGACTGGAGCGGCTCGGTTTTTTGCAGTGGCCCTGTCCCAGCCCGGATCATCCGGGCACCGGGCTGGTGCATGCGGGGGGCGCCTTCTTGCGTGGCCTGGCCCGGCTCACCCCAACCCCGTGGCAGCCGCCGGGGGTGGGGTGCGACCCGGTGTTTCCGCTGCTGTTGACCACCGGTCGCACCCTCTATCACTACAACGTGGGCACCATGACCCGGCGCAGCGCCATCACCGCGCTGGCCGCCGCGCAACACGAAACCGTGCGCATCCATCCCCGCGATGCGGCAAGGCTGGGGATCCGTGACGGGGAGCGGGTGACCATCACCTCCCGTCAGGGCCAGACCAGCGCCCAGGCCGAGGTGGTGGCGGAGACCCGTCCGGGGGTGGTGTTCATGGCCTTCCACTTTCCCCAAACCCGCACCAACCTGCTGGTCGGTCCGGGCAGTGACGCCCATACCCGCTGCCCCGAGTACAAGGTGACGCCGGTGCGGATCACGCCAATCCCGGCCCATGGCACCCGAGCCACGCTCTGATCCGCCCGAGGCGGAAGTTGGCCGCGTCGAGGCTCAGATTCTCCCGCACGTTCAACACCTCACTGGTCCGCCAAGTGGGTGTCGGTCTGGATCATGATCGTGCGTACCGTGGCTGCAGATGATGCTCGGATGTTTCGATGTGATGGGGCCGGTTGACCCGGCCTTCATGATGGTCTTGAGGGCGCTGCTGAGTGGTGAACCCATCCTGGCCAACGCCAGGGGGCGCGCTTCAGGCGGAGCGCTCCCAGGGACGGACTCCGCCCGCCACCAGCTTGAACAAGGGATGGGGGTCGGGGGTGGCGATGGTCAGCAGCGTTGCATGATGGGCGGGCGTGCGCTTGGCGGTTTTGGCCAGCCAATGGTGCCATTCATGGTGCATCTGCCCGGTGGTCTCCTCGATGACGCCGCTCCAGGTCACCGGGGCGATGCGACTGGCGTCGAAGCGGTAACCCCGCCGCGTCGCCTCCCGATGCACCTCCCACAGATAGGCGACCACCGCGCCAACCGGCTCCTCCTGCTCTTTGAAGCGCAGCAGTTGAGGGTGGTAGGTATAGCCGCGCGTCAACCCTTGGAGTACTTTCTGGGCGAGCAGGGTCTCCCGCCACAGGGCCACCAATCCCTGGGGATCGAGATAGCGGGGATGCGGGGTCCAGATGCGCATGGAGCACTCGTGAGCGGATGAGCAACCAACAGACGCCGGGATGCCACACGGGGTGGCATCCCGCCGCGTCGTGGGTCAAGGGGACGATCTACATCCGATACTGCTGCAACCAATGGGCATACGGGGCGGGCAGCACCCAGGCCGGGCGCTCCACATTCAATGCCTGGGCCAGCCGGTACGGGTAGTGGGGGTCGGCCAGGATGGCGCGACCGATCATCACCAGGTCCATCGCCTCCTCGGCGATCACCCGTTCGGCCACCTCGGGGGCATGGATGCCCCAGGAGGAGGCTACCGGTATTCCCGTGGCCTGGCGCACCTTCTTGGCATACGGGGCCAGAAACGCCGGACCCCAGGGGATATTGGCCGCCAGGGTGGAAAAACCGACGCTGATGTTGAGCAGATCCAGTCCGCGCTCCCGGAAGGCCTGGGTCAGGGTAATGGATTCGGCC
>JADGAY010000351.1 GCA_015231775.1 Magnetococcales bacterium
ACCGCTACAGCGTGGCGGCGGAAGCGGCGAGCAAGCCGGTGGAGGTTCGTGCCTACGCGGATCGGATAGTGGTCCGGCTCGATGGCGAGATCGTTGCCGAACATGACCGCCACTTTGGCCGCGCGAAGGTTTTCACCAATTTCCTGCACTTCGTCCCGGTGGTGGCGAGGAAGCCCGGTGCCTTGCGCAACGGCCTGCCCTTCAGGGACGAGGCCCTGCCGCCGGTCCTTGCCGAGGTGCGGGCGCGGCTTGGCAAGACCGATGACGGCGATCGGCAGTTCGCCGGCATTCTGGCGGCGATCCTCGACTTCGGGCTGGAGGCGGTGCTGGCGGCCTGCCGCCAGGCGTTGGACCAAGGCCCCTGCAGCAAGGACGTGATCCTGACCCTCCTGGCCCGCCAGCAGGACCCGGAACCGGTGGCGCCGCTGCCGACGGCCCCTGCGCTGACAATCGAACCATTGGCCAACTGCGCCCGCTACGACCTGTTGCGCCCGTCGCAAAGGGAGGCCATCCATGTCGGTGCCTGATCCCAAGGCTCTGATGACGGAGCTGCAACTGATCGGCATGCGGGCCGCCTTTGACGAGGTGGTGCGCCAGGGCCTGCGGCGGCGGCACTCGGTGCAGCAGATCCTGTGCGACCTGCTGGCTGCCGAGGTGGCCGAGAAGAAAGCCCGATCCATCCGCTACCAGTTCGGAGCCGCCCGTCTGCCGCTCGCCAAGGAACTCTCCGAGTTCAAATTCTCCGGCACGCCGATCAACGAGGCGCTGGTGCGCGATCTGCACGACGGCACGTTCCTTGAGGCCAAACGCAATGTCGTGCTGGTCGGCGGAACCGGCACCGGCAAGACCCATCTGTCCATTGCCATCGCCGCCGCCTGCGTGCGGCGGGGGGCCCGGGCACGGTTCTTCAACGTGCTCGACCTGGTCAATCGCCTGGATGCCGACAGCCGCGCCGGACGGGGCGGCAGACTGGCCGAACAACTGACACGGATCGATCTCGTGGTCCTCGACGAACTGGGCTACCTGCCCTTCGCCCAGGCCGGCGGGCAACTGCTGTTCCACCTGATCAGCCGACTGTACGAGCGCACATCGATTGTCGTCACCACCAACCTTTCCTTCGCAGAATGGCCCAGCGTCTTCGGCGACGCCAAGATGACCACGGCGCTTCTCGATCGTCTGACGCATCATTGCGACATCATCGAGACCGGCAACGAAAGCTGGCGTCTCAAAAACCGCGGCTGAACCATCCCGCCTCCAGCCCAGCGCTGGAGGCGGCTGCCACGCCGATTGGCTTGGCAAGTGAAGATCTGAGCTGCGGCACCATCTGTTGAGCAGCGCCCAGCAACCGGTCGGCGGCACCGCCTGAGTCGGCGCAGGGGAGCGCCCCTGCACCCCCCGTTCTACCTGTCCCAACCACGACCGCCCCGACAATTTTCAACCGTAGGTGTGGACTAAAATTGGACGCCGATGGTGGCCTAATTTTCGACGCCTGTTGACATTGAAATGGAGAGGGCTTTCATGATTCGCTGTCCTCGCACCCCTGGGGATGGAGGCGGTCATGGCGGGTCGGGAGATTTCGGTAAAGAAGTATGTTGTGAAGCTGAGCGAGGGAGAACGCCAGCACCTCAATGAATTGATCGGGAAGGGCAAGAGCCCAGCCAAGCGTCTGTTGAAGGCTCGGATATTGCTGAAGGCGGATGCCTCGGAGGCCGGTGAGGGCTGGAGCGACAGCCGGATTATCGAGGCTCTCGACACCAATGCGTCGATGGTTTTCCGGGTTCGCCAGCAACTGGTGGAAGAGGGCTTCGATGCCGTTCTGAGCCGCAAGCAAAGGGCAACACCCGCGGTTCCCAAGATCTTCGATGGCGAGAAGGAAGCCAAACTGATTGCCCTGGCCTGTTCTCAGCCTCCGGCGGGACGAGCGCGTTGGACACTGCGGTTGCTTGAGGAGAAGGTCGTGGAACTGCACATCGTCGATCATGCCAGCGACAACACGATTGGGCGGACGCTCAAAAAAACGTCATCAAGCCTCATCTCAAGGAACAATGGGTCATTCCGCCCGAGGCAAACAGCGCGTTCGTAGCCGCCATGGAAGATATCCTGGATGTCTACAAGCGTCCACGCGATCCGGAATGCCCTCTGGTCTGTCTGGATGAGGCCATGAAGCAGCTTATTATCGAAAAGCGCGTGCCGATACCGATGGAAGAAGGCAAGCCTGTCCGGTTCGACTATGAATACGAGCGCAACGGCACGGCAAACATGTTCATGATGTTCGCCCCTCTGGAGGGGTGGCGGCACGTCAAGGTCACGGATCGTCACACCGCCGTCGATTACGCCCA
>JADGAY010000086.1 GCA_015231775.1 Magnetococcales bacterium
GTTTGGGGCCATGTTCGCGGGATCGTTTCGCCAAAGGCGCGAAACGATCCCGCAGCCAAGGCTGGCGCGGAAAAAATTTTCACAAAAGGCGTGAAAATTTTTTCTTTGTGAGACGCGCCAAAGACAAAGGAATAGGAAAAAATAAAAGGAATAAAGAAAAAGCAAAAGCAAAGGCAAAATCCAAACCTCGGAGGCGCTGCCTCCGAACCTCCGCCGGGGGCCTTCGGCCCCCCGTCCCCCGCGAACGATTTTCGGGGAGCTACGCCCCCCGACCCCCATTCATGCCACCCGACTCCGCGCCGCCTCAATGGCCGCCCGTACCGTGGCAAACGCCGTCCCGCCCACCACCTTCCGGGCATTGATCGAAGCGGTCACCGTCAATACCTCCATGACGTCCGCGCCAATACGCCCATCCGCCGCCTGCATCTCGGCCAGGGAGAGCTGCTCCAATGTCCGCCCCGACTCCACGCACAACCGCACCAGTCGCCCGGAAATCTCATGCGCCTTGCGGAACGGAATCCCCTGCCGCACCAGATAATCAGCCAAATCCGTGGCCGTGGTGAAACCTACCTTGGCGGCGGCGGCCATGGCCTTCTGATGGACGCGAATCTCGGCCAACATGCCGGCAAATACCTTCAAACACCCACGCACCGTCTCGATGATGTCGAAGATCGCCTCCTTGTCCTCCTGCATGTCCCGGTTGTAGGCCAATGGCAAACCCTTCATCATGGTCAACAACCCCATCAGATGACCGGTCACCCGCCCACTCTTGCCACGCACCAACTCCGGCGCGTCCGGGTTCTTCTTCTGCGGCATGATGCTCGATCCGGTGGCGAAAGCGTCGGAAAGCTCGACAAACCCGAACGCCGGCGAGGACCAGAGAATCAACTCCTCGGAAAAACGGGAAAGATGCATCATCACCAACGAACAGGCCGCCGCGGTCTCGATCACGAAATCCCGATCCGATACCGCGTCCAGCGAGTTGCGACAGATCCCCTCGAAGCCCAACTCCTTGGCCACCCATTCGCGATCGATCGGAAAGGGGGTGCCGGCCAGGGCCGCGGATCCAAGTGGCAATTGGTTGATGCGTTTGCGCATTTCGGAAAACCGCTGCCGATCCCGATCGAACATCTCGAAATAGGCCATGAGATGATGCCCGAAACTGATCGGCTGGGCGTTTTGCAGATGGGTGAAGCCCGGCATCACCGTCTCCACATGGGTTTCGGCCAGGGTGAGCAAAATGCGTTGCAAACTGCGCAACGCTTCGCGAATCGCATCGACCTCCTCCCGCAGCCACAACCGCAGATCCGTGGCCACCTGATCGTTGCGGGAACGGGCGGTATGCAGCTTGCCCGCCACCGGACCGATCAACTCCCGCAGCCGGTCTTCCACATGCATGTGGATATCTTCCTGGTCGTCCCGGAACGGCAGACGCCCCTCCTCGATCTCCACCTTGACCCGCGCCAAACCCTCGACGATCAGATCCGCCTCGGACTCGGCGATGATCCCCTGCCGCGCCAGCATGCGGCAATGGGTCATCGATCCCTGGATGTCCTGGCGGAACAGCCGCGAGTCATAGTGAATCGAGGCCGAAAAGGTCTCCATGAAGGCATCGGTGGGCTGGGAGAACCGCCCACCCCACGGTTTGCTCTTGCTCATGGCTTGCCTTGGCGCACCAGGGCGGCGATGCGCATCCGCAGGGCGTTCAACTTGATGAAACCGCTGGCATCGGCCTGGTCATAAGCGCCATGATCATCCTCGAAGGTGGCCACCACCGGATCGAACAACGACTGCTCGGACTTGCGACCCGTGACGATGACATTCCCCTTGTAGAGTTTCAGCCGCACCACGCCGGAAACGTAGGTCTGGGAGGCATCGACCAGGGATTGAAGCATCAGCCGTTCCGGCGAGAACCAGTAGCCATTATAAACCAGCGACGCATAACGCGGCCCCAGTTCATCCTTGAGGTGGGCCGCCTCGCGATCCAGCGTCAAGGATTCCATGGCCCGATGCGCGACGCCGAGAATGGTGCCACCGGGGGTCTCGTAGACGCCCCGGGATTTCATCCCCACATACCGGTTTTCCACCAGATCGACCCGTCCGATGCCGTTGGCCCCACCCAGGGTGTTCAAACGCGCCAGCAGATTGGCCGGCGACAGCCGCTCGCCGTCAATGGCCACCGGATCGCCCTTTTCGAAGGTGATCTCCACATAAGTTGGGGTATTCGGAGCTTGTTCAGGGGAAACGGTCAATACAAACATCTCCTCCTCGGGTTCCTTCCAGGGATCCTCCAGCACCTTGCCCTCGAAGGAGAGATGCAGCAGGTTGCGATCCATGGAGTAGGGGACATCGCCGCGTTTGTCCCGTGCCACTGGAATGCCGTTGGCATCTGCGTAGGCCAGGAGTTTCTCCCGCGAGGTCAGATCCCATTCACGCCACGGCGCGATCACCCGGATGCCGGGACGCAGGGCGTAATAGGCCAGCTCAAAGCGCACCTGGTCGTTCCCCTTGCCGGTGGCGCCATGGGAGACCGCTTCCGCGCCGCACCGGGTGGCGATTTCGATCTGGCGCTTGGCGATCAGGGGGCGGGCGATGGAGGTGCCAAGGTGGTACACCCCCTCGTAGAGGGCGTTGGCGCGATACATCGGAAAGACGAAATCGCGCACGAACTCCTCTTTCAGATCCTCGATGTAGATCTCGCGCACCCCGAGGTTCATGGCCTTCTGACGGGCCGGTTCCAGCTCCTCGCCCTGGCCGAGATCGGCGCAAAAGGCGACCACTTCGCACTGGTAGTGCTCTTGGAGCCATTTGAGGATGATGGAGGTATCCAGACCTCCGGAGTAGGCCAGGACCACTTTTTGAACGGATTTGGACATGCGATTCCCTTTCGGTGCTGCGTATGATTCGAATTCCAAACGGCTGCAGGGATCCGAAGATTCCCGCTCCCCTGCGATCATTTTAATGAATATCCACCCCCATCAGCCACTCGAGGACGGCTTTCTGGACATGCAAACGGTTCTCCGCCTCGTCCCAGATCACCGACTGGGGACCATCGAGCACCCCAGCGGAGACCTCCTCGCCACGGTGCGCCGGCAGACAGTGCATGAACAACGCATCGGCCTTGGCTTCGCGCATCAACGCCTCATCCACGCAGTAATCGGCGAAGGCGCGCAAACGCCGTTGCCGCTCCGCCTCCTGACCCATGGAGGTCCAGGTGTCGGTGCAGACCAGATCGGCGCTCGCCACCGCTTCGGCGGGAGCGCGTACCACGATGATCGAACCACCGACGGAAGCGGCCTCGATCTGGGCGTGGCCCAACAGCTTGGTATCGGGTTCGTAGTTGGCCGGACAGGCCAACACCAGGTCGAAACCGATCTTGGCCGCGGCCTGAATCCAGGAGTTGGCCATGTTGTTGCCATCGCCGATCCAGGCCACCTTGCGTCCGGCGATCGGTCCGCGATGCTCCTCGAAGGTGAAGAGATCGGCCAGCACCTGGCAGGGATGAAAATCGTCGGAGAGGCCGTTGATCACCGGCACGGTGGCATATTCGGCCATGGTCTCGACCTTTTTGTGGGCAAAGGTGCGTACCATGATGATGTCCACGAAGCGCGACAACACGCGGGCGGAATCCGAAACCTCCTCGCCGCGACCAAGCTGGATGTCCTGGCTGGAGAGGAACAACGCCTGTCCTCCGAGCTGGAACATGCCGGTTTCGAACGACACGCGGGTGCGGGTCGAGGGCTTTTCGAAGATCATGCCCAGCGTGCGTCCCTGGAGCGTGGCCACGTCGTGCCCGGCGGCGCGGTTGCGCTTGAGTTGGGTGGTGCGCTGAAACAGATGCCGGATCTCCTGGGCGGTGAGATCGTCGAAAGTCAAAAGGTCCCGTTTGGTGGAGGTGCGCGCGTTCATAGGAGTTGGCCGTCAAAAGAGATCGCTGAGCACGCTGTCGAGGATGGCCACGCCCTGATCGATTTCATCGCGGGAGATGGTCAACGGCGGCAGCATGCGCAAGGTGGTGCCCATCTGGCAGCTCAACAGCAGGCCGCGATTCAGGCACATGGCGGCCACCTCTTCGGTGCCGCCCTTGAGTTCCACGGCGGCCATCAGGCCGCGACCGCGCGTGGCATGGATCATGGCGTGATGACCCTTGAGACTTTCGAGTTTGTCACGCAGATACTGTCCCAGATCGAGCACGCCGGCGAGCACCCCGTCATCGAGCAGCACTTCCAGGGTGGCCAGCGCGGCGGCGCAGGCCAGGGGGTTGCCGCCGAAGGTGGAGGCGTGGGTGCCCGGCGAGAACGACGCGGCGACGCGGCTGGTGGCCAGACAGGCCCCCATGGGCACCCCGGAGGCCAACCCCTTGGCCACGGTCATGATGTCCGGGGCAACGGAGCTCCATTGATGGCACCAGAACTTCCCGGTGCGGCCCATGCCGGTCTGCACCTCGTCGAGGATCAACAGCAGGCCGTGTTGATCGGCGATGGCCCGCAGGGCCTCCAGATACCCATCGTCGGGCAGACGCACGCCGGATTCGCCCTGGATCGGTTCGATCATAATGCCGGCGGTATAGGGGCTGATGGCCTTTTCCACCGCGGACGGGTCGTTGAAGGCCACGTAGCGGAAGCCGGGCACCAGGGGTTCGAAGCCCCGTTGCACCTTCTCTTGCGCGGTGGCCGAGAGGGTGGCCATGGTGCGGCCATGAAAGCCGTGCACGGCGGTGATGATTTCGAAGCGGCCTGGATGGCCGTGATCACGCATGAACTTGCGGGTGAGCTTGATGGCCGCCTCGTTGGCCTCCGCGCCGCTGTTGCAGAAGAATGCCTGATCGGCAAAGCAGGTATCGGTCAAGCGCCGGGCCAGTTTCTCCTGCAAGGGGATGCGGTAGAGGTTGGAGGTGTGGATCAGGCGTCCGGCCTGTTCGCGGATGGCGGCGGTGACCTTGGGCGGGCAGTGGCCAAGGTTATTGACCCCGATGCCAGCCAAAAAATCCAGATATTCCCGGCCTTCCTCGTCCCACAGGCGGGTTCCTTCCCCCCGTGTGAAAGCCACGGGATTCCGTCCATAGGTGGACATGATGCACTGAATGTCGTTCATGCTGCCTCTCCGTACTGATTTGAAACGTTTTTTATAGCCTTTTACCAGTCAGGCCGCAACGGTTCATGGAGAAAAAAGGGCAGATGGTTTTTTCGACCGGTTTGAAAAGGGGGTTGGTGCTGACTTGATGTCCATTGGCGCGGTTTGGGGGTAGCCATGAACAGTGTCAGGCGTATTCTATACTTGGGATCATTTCATACCCCCTTGCTCGAGGGGCTTGGGGCAAAAGAAGCGTCATGCATGTGCGAAAAACAGTCATGAGGCCGGCTCTGCGGACTATATTAGATGGAAGCATGGCGGTTGGGAAACCTTTTGCAACCCGTTACAAAAACATCTGCGGATCCACATCGATCTCCAGCCGAATCCTCGGCCCGGCCAACCGCTCCGCCAGACGCATCAACCCCGGCAACGCCCGATGCAACCGTCCCCCTTCCCGCTCCTTGATCAACAACTGCCAGCGGTGCCGATTGCGCAACTTGAACAACGGCGCCGGCGCCGGGCCCAGAAAGATCACCTCATCCAGTTCGGGCAACGCCGCCCGCAACACCCGACAATACCCCTCCCCATCCGCCTGCATGCCGGATGAGATGCGCAACAACGCCAGGCGCCGAAACGGCGGATAGCCGGCCTGCTGCCGGAAGGCCATCTCCCGGGCCACGAAATCATCCAGCGTCCCCAAGGCGGCGGCCACGGCATGATGATCCGGATCCAAGGTCTGCACCAACGCGCGACCATCCCGACTCTCGCGACCGGCACGCCCGGCCACCTGGATGAGCAACTGATGGGTACGCTCCGCGGCGCGAAAATCGGGCTGATGCAGGGTGGTTTCCGCCTGCACCACCCCCACCAACGCCAGACCGGGAAAGTGATGCCCCTTGGAGACCATCTGCGTGCCCACCAGAATGTCGAGCCGCTGGGCGCGAAACGCCTCCAGGGTCTCATCGAGGAGGTGCGCGTTGGATGAGACCGCATCCCGATCCAGCCGGGCGATGCGTGCATCGGGGAACAGCGCGCGGCTCTCCTCCTCCAGGCGCTGGGTGCCGGGACCGAAATGATAGAGACTCAACTGGCCACAGGATGGACAGATGTCCATGGGGTCGCGGCTGTAATCGCAGTAATGGCACAGCAGCCGGGCGCGGTTCTTGTGCAGGGTGAGGGTCACCGAACAGTGGGGACAGGAGATCGCCTGGCCACACCGGTAGCAGAGCAGGGAGGGGGCGAATCCGCGCCGGTTCAAGAACAGGAGCACCTGCCGACCCGCGTCCAGGGTCTCCTCCATGGCCTGTCGCAAGGGCGGGGCGATCAGACCATCCTTGCCCATCTGGCGTCGCAGTTCCGGATCGCCGAGACGGATCGCCTCCACGCGGGGGGGAGCACCGCCTCCGGCGCGACGGGTGAGATGCAGATGGCGGTAGCGACCCGCCTGGACGTTGGCAAGGGACTCCAGCGACGGGGTGGCACTGCCGAGAATCAACACCGCGCCGCACTGTTTGGCCCGTACCGCCGCCATGTCACGCGCCTGATAGGGGAGACTCCCCTCCTGTTTGTAGGAGGGGTCGTGCTCTTCATCGATGATCACCAGACCCAGATCGGCAAAGGGGGCGAAGAGGGCGCTGCGCGCACCCACCGCGACACGGGCCAGACCTTGCCGGATGCGCCACCACTCCCGCGGACGTTGCGTGGCGGTCAGACCGGAGTGCAACACCGCCAGGGAGTCCGCGAAGCGCACCTGCAAGCGCTGGATCATCTGCGCGGTGAGGGAAATCTCCGGCACCAGCACCAAAGCCTGGCGCTCAAGCTCCAGACAGCGCTCGATGGCGCGCAGATAAAGCTCGGTCTTGCCGCTGCCGGTCACCCCTTCCAAAAGAAAGGGGGCATAGGTTTTTTGCAACAGGGCAGCGTGAAACCGGTCCACGCAGAGCTGCTGCTCGTCGGTCAGATCAAGACGAACCGTGTTGGCTGGCCCAGGGATGGAGACGGAGGGCTTGAGATCCGGAAGCGGCGCATGCCAGAGGGTCTCCCGGATGACCAGACCACGCTCGACCAGGGCCCGCAACGGCGCCACCAACGCCTGGCGACCGAAGGCGTCGGCCAGGGTCTCCAGACTCAACCCCTCCTTGCGCCGCCTGATCCGCTCGGCCAGTGGTCGCAGACGCTCGGGAAGATCGGACGGTTCCGCGTCGCCCCCACGCCAGATCACCCGGATCCGACTCTGAAAGGCGATCTCGCCGGGCAGGGCGGCGGCAGCCACCGTGCCGATCGAAGCCAGGTAATAACGGCTCATCCAGTCCAAAAGAAACAGCAGATCCGCGCCCAGCAACGGCAGATCACCCTGCGTGGCCACGATGTCGAGGATCGCTCCCTCCCGCCAGGTCGGCTGATCGACGATCTCCCACACCACGCCGGTACGATGACCGCGCCCCACCGGTACCAGCACCACCGATCCCGGCTCCACGACGAGATGGTCCGGAATCGCGTAGGTGAACAAGGTACGCTTGGGAATCGGCAGGGCAACCTGGGCAAAGGGCATGGTGGTTCAAAGGTTGGATCGGGGTGATGGATGTCAGGATATTCCGCGTCGCGCCTGGTCGGTCATGTCTCGCTGCATTGGAAACAGCCTGTCGCGCTGGCAGAGGATTCTCGACCCATGTCAACACGTCCTGGGGATGCAAGTCAATATCAGCCCATTATGAGACCGGATGGACCTGGCCAAACAGTCTCGAACAGCCCGTGCGCCAATGCGGACTATTTCATGCCCGAATTCGGATTTCCTCGTGGATAACCGATGTTCACGAACGTTAATACTAATCACAAAGCATTGCAAAATGAGACTTTCACGCACCCCTGCCTTGACATCTCCATGGCAAAGCTCTAATATTCAGCGCGCTCCTTTTTTGAACAAGGCACGCCTATTTTAATGCAACACACCGCATGCGCGGTTGATTCGTAAACCACCCCAAGACAAAAAAGGTACTTCCATGAAATATTCTCTGCTCGTCGCCAGCCTGGGCATTGCCTCCTTCCTGGTCGCCAACACCGCTTCCGCCGATGTGGCCAAGGGTGAGGCCTCCTTCAAGAAGAATTGCGTGGTCTGCCATTCCAACAAGCCGGGCGAAAAGAAGATCGGTCCGAACCTCTCCGCCCTCGCGGGCCGCGATGCGGGCACCGAAGCCGGCTTCAAGTACTCCGACGGCTTCACCGGCGTGAAGTGGGATGCCGCCAACCTCCAGAAGTTCATCGAGAATCCCAAGGCCATGTACCCGAAGACCAAAATGACCTTCCCGGGCATGAAGGATGCCGCCGAGCGCACCGACCTGCTCGAATATCTGGGCGTCAAGTAATTCCCATGCCGGTCTGACCAACCGGGATCTCAAAAAAACGGGCCGAATCCTTCCATCGGTCCGTTTTTTTTTGCCCTGAAATCCCCAAAAGGAGATGCACGGGAGGGTGGCGCCTCCACAGGCACAGATGGACCGTTGAAATCCACACTCCAAGAGTGGCAAGATTGAGAATTCGTGGATTAAAGTAACGCATCCACCATGCCATCCGGCAGGTTAGCCGCCACCAATCATTCGCACGAGACTTGAACGCCCATGCTCCGACCCACCGCGCGCCCTATTCCGCTGTTTGTCCTGCTGATCGCTGTCGGTATCCTCGCCACCGGTTGTGGCCACAAGGGAGAGCTTTATCTGCCCGGCAAAAAAGAGAAAGAGCAGAAAACTTCGCTCCTGCCCAACCCGACCCCCTCAACCAAGATCGTCTGAACGCCATGGATCACTTCCGCTACCTCGATCATCGCCTCCACTGCGAACAGGTGCCCCTCGATCAGATCGCCGAAAGCGTCGGCACGCCGTTCTACTGTTACTCCCGCGCCACCCTGGAACGTCACTTCGACGTGTTCCGCGACGCCTTTTCCAGCATCGAGCACCTGATCTGCTACTCGGTCAAGGCCAACTCCACCCTGGCGGTACTCGATATCCTGGCCCAACGCGGCGCGGGGTTCGATATCGTCTCCGGCGGCGAACTGGCTCGGGTCAAACGGGTCGGCTGTCCCGGCCATCGGGTGGTTTTTTCCGGCGTTGGCAAGACCGAACCCGAAATTCGCGCCGCCCTTGAACATCAAGTCCTGATGTTCAACGTCGAGAGCCAACCGGAACTCCTGCGCATCAACACCCTGGCCGGCCAGATGGGCGTCCGGGCGCCCATCGCCCTGCGCATCAATCCGGACGTGGATCCGGCTACCCATCCCTACATCTCCACCGGACTCAAGCGCAACAAATTCGGCATTCCCCATCAACAGGCCGAAGAGCTTTACCGTCTCGCCGCCACCCTGGAGCATCTCCAACCGATTGGACTCGACTGCCACATCGGCTCGCAGTTGACCACCCTGGAACCGTTCGTCGATGCCTTGAAACGGGTCAAGACCCTGTTGCTCCGGCTGCGCCAACAAGGGATCGCCATCCGCTATCTGGATCTGGGCGGCGGCTTGGGGATCCCCTACGATACCCTGCAAACACCACCCCATCCCGAACGCTACGCCGAGGCCCTGTTGAGCGAGATCGCGGGACTCGATGTGGTGCTGGTTCTCGAACCCGGACGGGTGATCGTCGGCAACGCCGGCATTCTGGTGGCACGGGTCGAATACGTCAAATCCGGCGAGGAGAAACGGTTCATCATCACCGATGCCGGCATGAACGATCTGCTCCGTCCGGCGCTCTACGATGCCCATCACACCATTCTGCCGGTGATCCGGAGTTTCGACCGCGAGGAGATCTTGGCCGACGTGGTGGGACCGATCTGCGAATCGGGCGATTTTCTCGCCAAGGATCGCATGCTGCCGGAGTTCCATGCCGGCGAACTGCTGGCGGTGCGTTCCGCCGGCGCGTATGGATTCTCCATGAGCAGCAACTACAACTCGCGACCGCGTGCCGCCGAGGTGATGGTGCATCAGGATCGTTTCGCCGTGGTGCGCCCGCGGGAAACCATCGAACAATTGATGGAACACGAAGTTCCATTCGTTTGAAACACAATCCGGGGGAAAGCGAGTCCAAGGCCATGGAATTCATCGATCTGCAAACCCAATACCGCGCCATGCGCGATCCGATCAACCAGGCGATCCAGACGGTGCTGGACTCTTCGCGCTACATCAACGGTCCGCAGGTCAAGGAGCTGGAGACCGCCTTGGCCGCCTTCGTCGGCTGCGACCACGCGGTGGGCTTCTCCTCGGGCACGGATGCCTTGCTGGCCATCCTGATGGCCAAGGGGATCGGTCCGGGAGACGAGGTGATCACCACCCCGTTCACCTTCATCGCCACCGCCGAGACCATCGCCCTGGCCGGCGCGAAACCGGTCTTCGTCGATGTGGAACCCGATACCCTCAATATCGATCCCAACCGAATCGACGCCGCGATCACCCCGCGCACCAAGGCGATCATGCCGGTGAGCATCTTCGGGCAGTGCGCCGATCTGGATGCCATCAACGCCATCGCCGCCACCCGTGATCTCTGGGTGTTGGAGGATGCCTGCCAATCGTTCGGTGCCGCCAACCGGGGACGCCGCTCCTGTTCCATGACCACCGCCGCGGCCACCTCGTTCTTTCCGGCCAAGCCCCTTGGCTGCTACGGTGACGGCGGCATGGCCTTCACCCACGATGCCGAACTGGCCCAACAACTGCGGGTGATCCGCGAGCATGGGCAGATCGCCCAGTACCAGCATGCGGTGCTGGGCATCAACGGTCGGTTGGACTCGATTCAGGCCGCGATTCTGCTTGCCAAGCTTCCCCATTTCGAGGGCGAGATCCAGGCCCGGCAGCAGGTGGCCGCCCGCTATGCCGAGCTGATGGGCGGCAAGGTGCGCATTCCGGTGATCCGCCCGGAGAACTTGAGCGTCTTTGCCCAATACACGATCCGCATCGCCGGACGCGAACAGGTGCGCGCCACCCTCTCCCAGGCCGGCATTCCCACGGCGGTCCACTATCCGATCCCGTTGCACCATCAGGCGGTGTTCGCCCATCTCGGTCATGCCCGGGAGGCGTTTCCGCATGCCACGTTAGCCGCCAGCGAGGTGATCTCCCTGCCGATGCATCCCTATCTGACCGCCGAACAACAGGAGGCGGTCACCCAAGCGGTGCTGCGTGCCGTGGCATGAGCCAGCCACCGGAGGATCCCCTGCTGGAGTTGGCCGAAGCCCGCCGACGACTGGCACGCGCCGAGGCGGAGGTGCAACTGTTGCGGCAGGTGTTGCGAAGCATCCCGCATGGACGGGGGGATCACACCGATTTCTGTCGCATGGAGAACGAAGGGTTGCCGCCGGTGGATGAGGCCCATTGTCGCTGCTACGTGGCGGCGATACGCAAGGCGTTGGGTCGAAAAGTGGAGAAGTCCGGGTAAAAGATCACGCTTTAACCACCGGGTATGGGATGCTGGGCATGGTTGGATGTGTCGCTCCCAGCCCCACCGGTTCTTTTGAGAGGGGAATCGCATGAGCATCGCCATTGTCACCGGATCCGCCGGTTTGATCGGCGCCGAGACCGTCCGTTTTCTCTCGGCCCAGGGGTTGACCGTTCTCGGTATTGACAACGACATGCGCCGGTATTTCTTTGGCGATCAGGCCAGCACCGATTGGTCGCGTCGGGAACTGGAACAACGCCTGCCGGATTATCGCCATCACGCCCTCGACATCCGCGACGCCGCGGCGATCGACACGCTCTTTTCCGCCCATGGCGCCAACATCGAACTCATCGTCCACACCGCCGCCCAACCCTCCCATGACTGGGCGGCCAAAGAGCCGCTGGTGGATTTTTCCATCAACGCCAACGGCACCCTGAACCTCCTGGAGGCCACCCGCCACCACTGCCCTGGCGCCACCTTCATCCATTGCAGCACCAACAAGGTGTATGGCGACACCCCCAACCAGTTGCCGCTCATCGAACGGCCCACCCGCTGGGAACTCGATCCCGCCCACCCCTGGGCCAAGGATGGCATCGACGAAACCATGAGCATCGACCATTCCACCCACAGCCTGTTCGGCGTCTCCAAGGTGGCGGGTGACCTGTTGGTGCAGGAGTATGGCCGCTATTTCGACATGAAAACCGCCTGTTTTCGCGGCGGCTGTCTCACCGGTCCGGGCCACTCCGGGGCGCCCCTGCACGGTTTTCTCTCCTATCTGATGAAGTGCGCGGTCACCGGCACCCCCTACACGGTCCTGGGCTACAAGGGCAAGCAGGTGCGGGACAACATCCACTCCCACGACCTGGTGAACGCCTTCTGGCACTTCTTCAAGAACCCACGCGTGGCGGCGGTCTACAACATCGGCGGCTCGCGCCATTCCAACTGTTCGATGCTCGAGGCGATCTCCCTGTGCGAAGCGATCACCGGACGCCCGATGAACTGGTCCTATCAGGAACAGAACCGCATCGGCGATCACATCTGGTGGATCGGCAGTGTCGAACGGTTTCGCCAGGATTACCCGGCGTGGAGCTACACCCGTGACATTCGCGGCATCCTGCAAGAGATCCACGACGCCTTGACCGAGCGGGTGTTGGGGGGATAGTGGGATGGGGGGTTCGTGGGGTGTGAAGCTGGATGTCCGGTGTCGGGCCTCTTCATGGAGCCCCGGTTTGGGGCGTGTTTAAGTTCAGGATTTGAACATCAAGAGCTGGACTTTAGAGGCGCGACCATCCTGCCAGAGCAGGGCGGCTCTGTTGTTA
>JADGAY010000087.1 GCA_015231775.1 Magnetococcales bacterium
GCCGAGGTCACGGTGGTGGGCGTCGTGGCGCTGGTCACGGTGGTCGGGGTCGTCGCCGAGGTCACGGTGGTCGGAGTCGTCGCCGAGGTCACCGTGGTGGGTGTCGTGGCGCTGGTCACGGTGGTCGGGGTCGTCGCCGAGGTCACCGTGGTGGGTGTCGTGGCGCTGGTCACGGTGGTCGGCGTCGTCGCCGAGGTCACCGTGGTCGGCGTGGTCGGGCTCGTTGGGGTCGGAGGGGCGGCGGGAATGATCTCGGCTACCGGAGCGTCCGGAACAGTCGGCGTGGTGGCCGTCGTGGCGCTGGTCACGGTGGTCGGCGTGGTAGCCGAGGTCACGGTGGTCGGCGTGGTCGGACTGGTCACCGTGGTCGGAGTCGTCGGGCTCGTCACCGTCGTCGGAGTCGTCGGACTGGTCACCGTGGTCGGGGTCGTCGGGCTCGTCACCGTGGTCGGCGTGGTCGGACTGGTCACCGTGGTCGGGGTCGTCGGCGTGGTCGGCGTGGTCGGCGTGGTTGCGCCGGCGGTCGCCTGAATCTGCGCCAGGGTCGGTGCGGGCGGAATGGCGGGCGCCGCTGGCTGTGCGGATTGCTCGGGCGCGGTCGGGCTGGTCGGGGTCGTGGCCGTGGTCGGCGCGGTCGGGCTGGTCGGCGTGGTCGGCGACGTGGTGTCGATCACCGGCTCCTCGGGGGCGACGTTCGCCTCCTCCGCGACCGGGGCCGGCTGCGCGGGCTCCTCGGCGCTCGGCTGTTGCGTCACCTCCACGGTCGGATCGTGCGCCGCCGCCTTTTCCGCTCCAGACGGGGGCGGCGTCACGCCACCATCAACCGGCTTGTCCTCCTCGGCAACGATACCCTCGGTCTCCTGGGTCTCGGACATGCCGTCCTTGATATCCATGCCGCTGCCCATCTGGATCGATCCGAGGGCCTGAAGGTCTTCGTTGGAGTTTCCCTGATCCGTGAACGACGAGGATTCGGCGGACATGTCCACGGTTCGGGTCTGCTGCAATACCGTCAGGTCGTCCAAGGTTTGTCGGGACTCCTCCTCCTCATCCACCACCGGAGCGGGATTTTGGTTCTCAGTAGCCTCGGCCATGGTCTTTGTCCTCGTCAAAAGGCCTGCGCGGTGCGATCAGGCGGGTTGTAACTGGGATGAACTCTTAACAAACATTAATGCAAAGCAAAAAATATACCTAAATTATCGAAAGCAAAAAAATATTGGCGCTTCCTCTCCAGCCGCTCTTGTCGTCTGTCCGGGTTGCTCGCAAGGGGGAAAGCAATACTTCCGGCATGGAAATACGATATCCCCTTGCCATCAGGCTGGATAGCGCAAAAATGCAGATCTATACCATTGGATATACGAACGTGAAACAGGGGGGTGCTCGCGCCCAGGGAGATGCCTGGGCGCGAGGGGGTCAGGTCAACGAGATTGGGTTTGCGTGGGCAGCAGAGTGGGGGCTAAACCTTGGAAAAACCGACTGAAAACCGATCCCTCGTCCACGCCGCGCCGCAAATCGGCCAGCTCCGAACGGCTCACGTCGCCCTTCTTGTCCAACAGCCGCACAGCCGCCTTGTAGAAGCTTCCCTGGGGGAAATTGTGTCCCAGAACCGCTGCATGGTTGCGCGCCTCCTCGGGCAGTCCCAGCCGCTGGGAGGCCAATACCAGACTGAACAGCGCCTCCTCCACATACGGGGTGGTCTGGAACTCCGGATGGAAGGCCACCTGACTGAAGCGGTTGACTGCCGCGATATACTCCTCCCGGTCCAGATAGAACCGGGCCACCACCATCTCCTGTTCGGCGAGACGGTTCACGCACAACCGCAGCATGCGCTGGGCCTCGAACGCATAATCCGATTTCGGGAAACGGGTGATCAACTCGCGAAACGCCGTCACCGACTCGCGGGTGCGGCTCTGATCCCGATAGGAGTCGGCGATGCGTTGATAGTGGGCCAACCCGCGCATGTAGAAGGCATACGCCACATGCCGATGGCGTGGATGCAGGCGGATGAACCGCAGGGCCGATCCCACCGCCTCCTCGTAATCGCCGTTCTTGTACTGGGCATAGATCAGATTCAGTTGCGCCCGCGTGGCGTAGGGGGAGAAGGGGTGCTTTTGATCGATCTGTTGGAACCGGTCCGCCGCCGCCTTGAACCGCTCGTTTTTCATGCCGAGCATCCCTTCCTGATACAGCTCTTCTGGCGGCTTGGTCGGCGCGATCTCCGGGCCGCTGGAACAGCCACCCGTCAACACCATCATCCACAGCACGCAAGCGATCCAAAAACGATTACCCATGATGAAATTCCAATATTCAAGTGGACGGAAGGGTTGCGACACGCAACTGATCTTGACAGAATAAAGGAAAAGCGTCTCCCCGCGAAAGCGCTCGCGCGACCCACCTGCATATTTTCAAAAAACCATCATGATCTTCTCCCCATCCACGCCGCCAGACCCTCCGTCGCCCGATGCCGTCTGCCACGCCATCGCCAGGCGCAACGGTTCGCCCCTGTTTCTGGTGTCGCGTCTGCTGGGGGGTGCCAAGCGGCGTCTGTTCATCAGCGCCTATGCCGCCATGCGGGTGATCGATGACCTGGTGGATGAGAATTTTTTCGCCATGTCCCATGATCAACGCCGGGTCGAACGCGACAGGATTCTCGAGCGGGTCGAAACCTGGCGTCTCCAGGCCCGTGCCGCCAGCCGAGGCGGCTTCGCGCCGCGCGAGGACTCCTTTCATCCCGACGTGTTCCTGGCCCTCAACGATACCATCGGTCAGAGCGATGTGGGGGATTGGCCCTGGAACGCCCTGGCCGATGCCATGCGCCACGATGTTCACGAACAGGAGATCGTCACCTGGGAGGATTTTCTCGCCTACTGCGAGGGGGCGACCGTCTCGCCGGCGGCCACCTTTGCCTATATTCTCGCCTGCGAGGCCCAGGATGGTCGCTATCGTTTGAACCGGCCCGACCCCTTCTGTCGGGACCAGGTGCGCGACATGGCGATCTTCTGCTATCTGATCCACATTGCCCGCGATCTGGCCAAGGATGCCCGCAAGGATCGCCAGTTGATCACCATCCCCACCGAGATGCTCGCCGAGGCCGGATTCCGCCGCGACACCCTGGCCGCCGGACTCGATCGCAAGGCCTCCCTGATCCCGTTGATCCGCGCCCTGACCGATCGCGCCTCGGAACGGCTCGCCACCGGACTCGACACCATCTCCCGACTGCCGTTGCGCACCCTGGAGCGGTGGATTCTCGACCGCCTGCTCAAGAAATACCGCGATCTGCATCTCCAATTGATCGAAAATCCGCTTCGTTACCTGTAAAAAGGCACCCGTTCATGATTCCATGCCCGACCACCCACCGGAACCGCCGCGCCACCCTCGGCCTGGTTTTTCTGATCATGCTTTCCTGGTGGGCGCCCGTCGCCAGGGCCGGCGCTCCACTTCTGGAGCTGGCCTGCCTGGCGCAGGTGGCCGGGGTGCTCGAGATGCCGGAGCTCTACCGCCTCCATCCCGACGGCGCCTTGACCCTCAACGACCATCTTATCTCCACCTTCGAGGAGGCGGAACTCTCCCGCGTCACCGAGGATGATGGCGAAACGTTCTCCCGGGTGCGTCATCGCTGGCTGGTGCCCGGCGAACGTCTGGAACGCCAGGTGGTCTGGTTCGACGCCAAGGGGAAACAGACGCCTGGTCTGCATCAGATTCTCGATTTCAAACAGCAGCAGTTGATCGAAGATGGCGCGGATGTCTGTCATCACGACCAGTATCGACCCGCTCCGGCCCAGGCCGACAGCGACCCGTTCCAGCCGCCCACCCCGCGGGAGTTGGTGCGGGAGATCTATCGCCACTACGTGGGACCGGGCACCCGCGGGATTGAACTGCATCGTCCAGACCAGGCCAGGCGCTATTTCACCCCGGAAACCGCGGCCCTGATCCAGGCCGACCAGGCCCAGGCCCAGGGGGAGGTGGGACGGTTGGATTGGGATCCCTTTGTCCAGGGTCAAGATTGGGAGATGAACCGGTTGCCCGAGTTGCGGGTCGAGGAGATCACCCCGGAACGGGTGGTGGTGACGGCCCTGGCGGTGAACGGGCAGGGGGCGATCCGTTACGAATGTCGGCATGAAAAATCGGGTTGGCGCATCGAGGAGATACGCTGGGAAGGGGGAGCCAAGAGTCTGCGGGAGATACTCAGGGAGCCATGAGGGGAGGGGTCCGGTGGCGCGTGGGCGTCGTCACGCCGGAATGACCGTCAGGCGCCTTTTTGTCAGCCCACCCGTGTCAGAAGAAATTCGGCCAGGGGACGGTCGAAACGGTTGATGTGCTGGGCCTCCCAGGTGAAGAGGGCGTCGATGTCGAACCCCTCCTGGCCATCGGAAGCAAAGGTGGTCGAAAACAGCGGTCCCTCCAGCAACGCTTGATGGGCGGCCACATGCGCCGCCGCGTCGGCATGGCCGCTCGCCAGCATCTGCCGGTTTTCCGCCTCGAAGTGCTGGTCGAACCAGTGATGCAACACCCGCAGCCGTTCGGTGACGATGGCCGGGTCACACCCATTGATCAGAAGAGCTTTTAAATCATTGAGCTGATCCAACAGGGCCTGATGTGCCTGGTCCAACGCCTCGATCCCGGTCACCGGAAAGCGCAGCCATTTGAAGGAGAGCTTCTTGTTGTGGGCGAGGATGACGACGGCCATGGCGTTTCTCCCTGGTTGAGCCACGATGGAACGCATTCCGGATACGGGAATCTCGTGAATTTTGTCGGTCATGTCGAGGATCCTCCTTCCGGATCCATGCGCCAACGCGCCCCTGCCAGAAGCTCGGGAATCGCCAGTCCACGCGGACAGCGCGGCAGACAGTCGCCGCAGCGGTCACAGGTCTCCACTCTGGCGCCAGGTACCCAGTGGTCGCCGGGACGCATCATGCCATAACGATAGCGGGCGAAATGCGTCATGTCAAAACAGTGAATCAAATGATCCATGCGCAGGATCTCCGGGATCTCGATCTCCTGGGGACAGGGCAGGCAAGCGAAACACCCCTGGCCGCAGTCGAGGAGCGCGGAGCGGGACTCCGCCGCTGTCAGACGCCAGGCGATCTCCTGTTCGGTTTGACCCCAGGCCGGCCCATGGCGCAACCCCTCCAGATGCAGCGCCAGATGCGCCGGTTCGCTCAGGCCGATGCTCAGGGTGTGGACTCCGCTCTGGGCCAGCAGCCACCGTTCGTTGAACTGGGCGGGCAGCAGGGGCGCGGTCAACAGCCGCAGCCGTTCCGGCGGATCGTAGAGACGTCCCCCCTTGTCGTTGGGCGAGATGATCAGCACCCCCATGTCCAGGGCCTGGGCCAGGGCCACGGCGGCGTGGTTGGCGCGCCGGAACCGGTAGTAGTGGAGATTGACGAAATCGAACTGGCCGGTGGCGATGAGGCGGAGCAACAGGGGTGGGGTGGCATGGCCGGAGAAGCCGATGGCGCCGATCAACCCCTCGTCGCGGGCCTGACGCAGGGCGGTCATCACCCCGTTTTTGGCGCCGAGCGCCTGAAAGTGCGCTTCGCGGTTCAAGCCGTGCAGGGCGAACAGATCGATGCGGTCGCACCCCAGACGGGTGAGTGAATCATCGATCCACTGACGCATCTCCCGTCCGTTCGGAGCGGGGGGGGCCTTGGTCATGATGTGGTAGCGCGCGCGCGGCACCCCGATCCGTGGCAGCACCGCGCCGAGCAGTCGTTCGCTCTTGCCGTAGCCCCGCGCGGTTTCGATCAGGTTGATTCCGGCGGACAAGGCGGTGGAGACGATCGCGAAGGTCGATTCCAGGCTGTCATCCGGCAGATGGTCATGGGGCGCGTCCCAGCCGTGCAACAGGCGCATGGTCCCGAGCGTCAACACCGAGACATCCAGGCCGGTTTTGCCGAAGCGGCGCCGTTCCATGGGGCTAGCCGAGACCGTTGCGCAGCCGGCGGGCATGGGGCAGCAGATCGCCGGCCAGCATGCCGACCATCCCCTGTTCGGCGGCGCAGGCGTCCGCCGCCGCGCCGTGCAGCCACACCCCGGCGCGTACCGCGCTCTCCACCGGCCAATCCTGGGCCAGAAGACCGGCGATGATGCCGGTGAGGAGATCCCCACTGCCGCCGGCGGCCAGGCCCGGATTGCCGGTGGCGTTGATCCAGGCGCGACCATCCGGGGCGGCGATCACCGATCCCGCACCCTTGAGCACCACCCACACCCCCCAGTCACGGGCCGCGCGGCGGGCGATGGCCAGCCGGTCCCCCTGGACCTCGTTGATCCCCATGCCCCACAACCGTGCCATCTCGCCGGGGTGCGGGGTGATGATTAATGGCGTGCGTCGTCCGATGCCCCACTGGCGGATGCGCTCTCCCTGGCCGGCCAGCACGTTCAACGCATCGGCATCCAGCAGGGTGGGCAGCTCCTTCCAGGCCATCAGCGCGGAGACCAGCTCCCAGGTCTGTTCGTTCTCCCCCAGACCTGGCCCGATGGCCAGCACGTCGGGTTGAAAACGGCCCTTGGTGATTTTGTCCAGCAGCGGTTCGCCCGAGGCGCGCAACGGCAATGGCAGGGTCATGGCCTCGGTGAGGCCGGCGGTCACCACCGGTTGCGCCGCCGCCGGCGTGGCCACGGTGATCAGACCCGCGCCCACCCGCGCCGCCCCCTGGGCCACCAGGATCGCCGCACCCTCCATGCCGACCCCGCCCGCCACGATCAGCAGACGACCGCAATCCCCCTTGTGGGCATCCGGGGAGCGCTTGGGAAGCAGCAGATCCTCCGTCACGTTGAGCGCCACGTCGTGCTCGGGAATGTTCAGGAAGCTTGCGGGAATGCCGATCGGCGCCACGATCAGCTCGCCGATCAGGGCTGCCCCCGGATACAATCGGTGGCCCCGTTTTTCCGCCGCGAAGGTGACGGTCCAGCGTGCCGGCAGGGCACACCCCAGGATGCGGCCCGTATCCGCGCACACCCCGGAGGGGATATCGACGGCCAACACCGGCTTGCCGCTGCGCGCCACCAGGCGGATCAGTTCGGCGGCCAGCCCCTCCACCGGTCGTGCCAGCCCGGTGCCGAAGATCGCGTCCACCACCACGCTGCAATGGAGCAGCAGGGGGTGGAGCATGTCGGCCACCGCCACGCCGGGGAGCAGTTCACGCACCACCCCCCCCTGACCGACGAACGCGCCGTAATGGACGCGGGCATCCCCTTTCAGATCCGCGCCGTGTCCCACCAGCAGCACCACCGCCCGGCCTCCGGCCTGAAGGAGTCGGCGCGCCATCACGAAGCCGTCGCCCCCGTTGTTGCCCAGGCCCGCCAGAATCACCACCACCCGTTCGTGCCACTCCGGCACGCGATTTTTCAAGATCCGGCAGGCCGCGGCACCGGCGTTCTCCATCAGAACCACACCTGGCAATCCCAGGTCTTCGATGGTGCGACGGTCCGCCTCGCGCATCTGCGCGCTGGTCAGCAAGCGGTGCGAAGCGATCCGCTCCAAGTCGTTGGCCATTGCACGCCTCCCATGGGTTGTTGCATAACTTATCGCACGTCAAATTGCGGGATGGGAGGAGAATGGCTCACTCCCGGTCCGTGGAACGCCATGGATGGACGTTCACGAAAGGATAACAGATCCATTTTTTCATAAATCAAGCGAGGATGAAACTTCAAACCATGACAGGCGCGTTGATTCGAGCCAATAACCTGCGAAAAAGCTATCAAGGCCGTACCGTGGTCGCCCAGATCGACTTCGAGGTGCGCGCCGGGGAGTGTTTTGGCATGCTCGGTCCCAACGGCGCGGGCAAAACCACCACCTTGCGCCTGATCACCGGTTTGACGCCCCAGGAGGGGGGTGAGCTGCTGCTGTTCGGAATCCCCGCCGATGTGGCGCGGGGGGAGGCCCATCGCCGCATGGGGGTGGTCCCTCAGGAGGACAATCTCGACGATGACCTGACCGTGGCCGAAAACCTCCTGGTCTACGGTCGTTACTTCGGACTCTCGGACCGTGCCGCCCGTGGGCGGGTCGAACCCCTGCTGGCCTTTGCCCAACTCTCCGAACGACGCGATCAGGCGGTGCGCGCCCTCTCCGGGGGGATGAAACGGCGTCTGGTGATCGCCCGGGCCCTGGTGAACGAACCGGAACTTCTCATCCTCGACGAACCCACCACCGGCCTCGA
Organism: Magnetococcales bacterium; assembly: GCA_015231775.1. GTDB lineage: Bacteria > Pseudomonadota > Magnetococcia > Magnetococcales > Magnetaquicoccaceae > Magnetaquiglobus. The sequence continues at coordinate 8,157 of JADGAY010000087.1, forward strand.
CCCCCAGGCGCGCCATCTGATCTGGCAGCGACTCGCCGAGCTTAAAAAGCAGGGCACCACGCTCTTCTTGACCACCCACTACATGGAAGAGGCGGCCCGGCTCTGTGACCGGCTGATGATCATCGACCAGGGTCACATCCTGGCCATGGATTCGCCAAGCGCCTTGATCCGCGCCCATGTCGAACCCGAGGTGGTGGAGATCCGCACCCTCGGCGCGCCGCTGGATCCGGAGACCTTCACCCATCTGCCCGGACGCCTGGAGCGGGTGGGGGATGCGCTCCACTGCCATAGCGACGATGGCGCGGAGGTGATCTCCCGGCTGCGCGGTCGCCACGAACTGGTGTGCCTCTCCCGTCCGGCCAGCCTGGAGGATGTTTTCTTGCGTCTGACCGGTCGGGAATTGCGGGATTGAGCCGCGCTTTCCTTGACGCGCGCTTATATTCCTTTATGCTTGCCCCGTCGAAATTTATATTTCCCTTACCCTGACGCGAGGATCTCATCACATGAAAATTTGGCGCATCGGCATTGGGATCATGGCTCTGGCCTGGGTCGCCATGGGTGGCACGGCAGTGGCCGGAGATCAGATTGTCATCAAGTTCAGTCACGTGGTGGCCAAGGATACCCCCAAGGGCAAGGCCGCCGACAAGTTCGCGGAGCTGGCCGCCAGCTACACCAAGGAGCGGGTCAAGGTCGAGGTCTATCCCAACAGCCAGCTCTTCAAGGATAAAGAGGAGCTTGAAGCCGTGCAGATGGGCACGGTGCAGATGCTCGCCCCGTCCCTGGCCAAATTCGGCCCCTTGGGCGTCAAGGAGTTCGAGGTCTTCGATCTCCCCTTCATGTTCGACAACTACGAACAGCTCCACAAGATCACCTATGGCCCGATCGGGCAGGCCCTGCTTGCCAGGCTCTCCTCCAAGGGGCTCCTGGGACTCGCCTACTGGGATAACGGCTTCAAGCAGATGAGCGCCAACAAACCCTTGAGGAACGTCGAGGATTTCAAGGGACTCAAAATGCGCATCCAATCCTCCAAGGTGCTCGACGCCCAGATGCGCGCCCTGGGCGCCAACCCGCAGGTCATGGCCTTCTCCGAGGTCTATCAGGCGCTCCAGACCGGGGTGGTGGACGGCACCGAGAATCCGGCCTCCAACTTCTACACCCAGAAGATGCACGAGGTGCAGAAATACATGAGCCTGTCGGATCACGGCTACCTGGGTTACGCGGTGATCGTCAACAAGCCCTTCTGGGAAGGTCTGCCCCCCGAGGTGCGCGCCCAGCTCGATCGCGCCCTGGCCGATGCCACGGTCTACGCCAACCAGATCGCCAAGCAGGAGAACGACAACGCCATCGAGGCGGTCCGCAAGTCCGGCAAGACCCAGGTCTCCCTCCTGACCAACGAAGAGCGCGCCGCCTGGAAAAAGGTGCTGGTCAAGGTCCATCAGGAGATGGCCAACCGCATCGGCGGAGAGTTGATCCAGTCGATCCATATGGCCACCGGTTTCGATCCCAACAAGCCGTGAGCGGATCGACCCGGACATGCTGAAACTTCTCGATCACCTCGAAGAGGGCATCATCACCATTCTGATGGCCGCCGCCACGCTGATCGTCTTCGTGGCGGTGGTCCACCGCTATGCCCTGGGTATCTCGTTTTTGCACGACTTCATGGCCGGCTTCAACAGCAGTTGGGCCCAGGAGCTGTGCATCTATCTCTTCATCTGGATGGCCAAGTTCGGCGCCGCCTATGGGGTGCGTACCGGCATCCACGTCGGCGTGGACGTGCTGGTCAACCGGCTGGAAGAGCAGCTCAAACACAAGGTGGTGCTCTTCGGCCTGATGAGCGGCGCCGCCTTCACCGGGATCATCGGTACCCTCGGCGCCCATTTCGTCCTGCTGATGAGCCGCACCGATCAGACCTCGCCGGACATGGAACTCCCCATGTGGATCATCTATCTCTGCATGCCTCTCGGCTCCTATCTGATGTGCTTCCGGTTCCTGCAAGTGGCCTTCAAGTATCAAAAAACCGGTCAACTGCCCCATGTCGATCACACCCATGTGGCCGGCATCGAGGCTGAGGAGGCCAAGGCATGACCTCGATCATCATTTTCAGCCTGCTTGCCCTGCTGTTGATCACCGGCATGCCGATCTCCATCGCTCTCGGCCTGACCGTGCTGATCTACATGGTGGCCCTGACCAACGTGCCCATCGAGGCGGTGGCCCTCAAGCTGTTCACCGGCATCGAACGGTTCGAGATCATGGCCATCCCGTTCTTCGTGCTGGCGGGCAACTTCCTGACCCACGGCGGGGTGGCGCGACGGATGATCCGTTTCGCCACCGACATGGTGGGTCACCTTCCCGGCGGCCTCGGCCTCTCCGCCGTGCTTGCCTGCGCGCTGTTCGCCGCCATCTCCGGCTCCTCCCCCGCCACCGTGGTCGCCATCGGCTCGATCCTCATGCCCGCCATGGTGCGCGCCGGTTTTCCCTGGCAGTTCGGAACCGGTGTCATCAGCACCTCCGGCGCGTTGGGGATTCTCATCCCGCCCTCCATCGTGATGGTCATGTACTCGGTCTCCACCAGCACCTCGGTGGGGGCCATGTTCATGGCCGGGGTGGTGCCGGGCATCGTGCTGGCGCTGATGCTTGGTCTGCTCACCTGGTTTCGTGCCTGGCGTCACGGCTATCCACGTCAGCCCAAGGCCTCCTGGGCCGAACGCGGCGCCGCCTTCCGTGATAGTGTCTGGGGATTGTCCCTGATCCTGGTGGTCATGGGCGGCATCTATTCCGGACTCTTCACCCCCACCGAGGCCGCGGCCATCAGCGCGGTCTACTCCTTCTTCGTCGCCGTGTTCGTCTACCGCGACCTGAAAATGGCCGATGTCCCGCGCGTGCTGCTCGAATCGGCCAACATGAGCGCCATGCTGCTCTACATCATCACCAACGCGATTCTGTTCTCGTTTCTCCTCACCTATGAAAACATCCCCCAGACCTTGAGCACCTGGATGCTCGATCAGGGGTTTGGGCCGATCATGTTCCTGCTGGCGGTCAACCTGCTGTTGATCCTGGCCGGGGATTTCATGGAACCCTCCTCCATCATCCTCATCATGGCCCCGCTGCTCTATCCGGTGGCCATGCGGCTGGGGATCCATCCGATCCATTTTGGCATCATTCTCACCGTCAACATGGAGATCGGCATGGTGACCCCGCCCGTGGGGCTCAACCTGTATATCGCCAGCGGCATCACCCACAAGGGGCTCTCCGAAGTGACCGTCGCCTGTCTGCCGTGGATGATGGCCATGGTGGTTTTCCTGCTGCTGATCACCTATGTGCCGGCGATTTCGCTTTGGCTTCCGGGGGTGTTGGGGATGTTGTAGGGGAGCGATCAGAGCGGGGTGGAATGCCATGAGCGGGTCATGGATCGATGATCAGGGTGAGGTTCGCGCGTTGACGCTGGATGATTTTCTGGCCATGCGTCCGATACGTGCGTTGCATCCAGAGATGCCGGAGCGTGTTGGGGTTGGTTCAACGGTCGAGGAGTCCGTGACCGTGGATGAAGTTCAAATCGAGGTCCGTGGGTGAATGCTCCCCACGGACCCGTTTGTTTTGGGGCTTTTTAAAACTCCCGCAACAGCTCGTTGATGCCGGTCTTGGAGCGGGTGCGTTCGTCCACGGTTTTGACGATCACCGCGCAGTAGAGATTCGGGCCGGGCTGGCCATCGGGCAGGGGTTTGCCGGGCATGGTGCCGGAGACCACCACCGAGTAGGGCGGAACATAACCTAAGTGAATTTCGCCGGTGGCGCGGTTGACGATGCGGGTCGAGGCACCCAGATAGACCCCCATGGAGATCACCGAGCCGCGACCGACGATCACCCCTTCGGCCACTTCGGCGCGGGCGCCGATGAAGCACTCATCTTCGATGATCACCGGATTGGCTTGCAACGGTTCGAGCACGCCGCCGATGCCGACCCCGCCGGAGAGGTGGACATTCTTGCCGATCTGGGCGCAGGAGCCCACGGTGGACCAGGTATCGACCATGGTACCGGAATCGACGTAGGCGCCGATGTTGACATAGGAGGGCATGAGCACCACTTTGGGTGCCAGGTAGCTCCCTTTGCGGGCGATGGCCGAGGGAACGACGCGGATGCCGGCCTCGCGGAACTGTTTTTTCTTCCATTTCGAGAATTTGAGCGGCACCTTGTCGAACCAGCGTGCGTCGCCGGCGTTCATGGGGCCGTTGTCATGGATTTTGAAGAACAGCAGCACGGCTTTTTTCACCCATTGATTGACCACCCAGCCGTGGGTGGCGTCGTCTGGGGGAGGGAGATCGGTTGGGACCGGTTCGGCCACGCGCAGTTGGCCTGAGTCGAGGGCGTCGATGACTTGCAAGATGGCCTGGCGCAGGGTGGGATCGCAATCCGGGCCGATGTTGGCGCGATTTTCCCAGGCCTCTTCGATGAGGGGGCGAGGATCCGACACGGTGGGTGACTCCTTGGGTGGGGGTGGGAAAACAGGATCACGGGGGTCCGGGGGCGAT
>JADGAY010000088.1 GCA_015231775.1 Magnetococcales bacterium
GGGTGGCGTTGCAGGGGAACACCACCGGCCTGAATGTGGCGATGGAGAGCGGTCGAGCGATCACCGGGACGGTGACGGTGGGACCGACGGCGGTGGGGGGTGCCTGGGTGAACGCCTGGTCGGAGACATTGGCGACCGGCGGCGGCGCGGTGACGGATGCGGCTGGCAAGTATGCGATCAAGGGACTGCCCGCCGGGACGTATCGGGTGGATGTGTGGACCACGGAAGGGACGGTGGGCGACACGGTGACCCTGACCGAAGGCGCGGATCAGGTGAAGGATCTGAGCGTGGTGAAGTCGTTGGGGATCATTCGCGGCAAGGTGACGAGTGATGGCACGACGGCTTCGGTGAAGGCGCTGGTGCTGGCGTATGACGGCAGCGACGTGGAGCGCGACCGGGCGGTGAGCGATGCCAATGGCGATTACAAGCTGGAGGGTCTGGAGCCGAACCAGAGCTACACGCTCAAAGTCTTTGGTGCCACGAACGGCAACTGGAGCACCACTGGCAGCGGGTATGCGGCCTCGTGCGCGGTGACATCCACCACGGATGGCGCGACTCCGGTCGCACTGGTGTTGGGATCGGTATGCGTGCCGTGAGGAATCAAGGGGGGGTCGCGTGAAGTGGGATCGTCCCTGGATGCGCACGCGGGCCCGATGGTTGATCCTGGTGGGTATCCTGGTGGTGATCTTCGCGGTCGTGGAGGGGTATCGGACCCCGCCACCCGTGGAACCGACCCCCGAGATCAAACAGGCGGCGTCCCGTCCCGCCTATGAGGTGGGCGGACCAACCCTGACCGAGATGCGCGGGGATCGGGTGATCCGCTCCTTTTCGGCCAAGGAGTTTACCACCCGTCGCCGGTCGTTCATGGCCTTCCAGGTCAAGGGAATCGAGGAGGCGCTGTTTCAGGATGCCCGGTTGAGTATCTACCGGTATACGAAAGACCGGGAAAAACTCCCCGAATCCCTGGGGGATGAGGTGGCCTCCCTGCTCAAGGGGGTGATCGGCAAACCAGGATCCGGGGAGGCCGGGATGTTGTCGGCGTTGCCGCGGGTCATGCAGTTGATTCTGGAACCGGTCACGCTGGAGATCCTTGTGGACCAGAGCGTGGTGTTGCGACTGCACGCCCACTCCGCGCGCATCGGCAAGGATCGCCAGAGAATCGAATTCCGCCAGGCCGAGTTGGAAAATCCCGCCAAGCACCAGAGAATCACCAGTTCACGCATCGACTGGAACGAGAGTTCCCGCTCGTTTGAGATCGCGGAGAGCTATCGGGCCGAGAGTCCGTTGGGTCATGCCGTGGCCCGTGGTCTGCGTGTGGGCCTCGATTTCGCCTTTTCCCCCCTGTGACGTTCTCCCTTTCAAATGTAACGAAATGAATGCCCCAAAATCGATGGGGGGTATTTTATTGTTTTGACATTTGATTCGAATTGGATCATTAATCAAGGGTCGAAAGGTGTTTTGCGCGGCAAGCGTAGGCCTGTCCGCGTGTCCGTCACCAAGAGGGGTTGGTAAGAGGATACATGAGCTCCTTCCGGTTGATTCCAGTGCTTTTTCTCATGCTTGGCGTGACAGTCTCCCTGGATGCGGCCCCGGCCTCCCCGAATGAGACCGCCCCCCGCGCGGCCTCTTCCGTCGCGGGCGAGAGCGTGGTCTATCGCAATGGTAAATTGAGTGTCACGATGCGATCCGTCCCGATCCGGGAGGCCCTGCAAAAGGTCTCCGATCAGGTTGGGATCCCGTTCCTGGTCGATCCCGAAGCCTCTGGCAAGGTGTCGGTACAGTTTGAAAATCTCCCTCTGGAAAAAGGTCTGCGTCGACTCTTGAGCGGCCAGAGTCATGCCATGGTGCATGCAACCCCCAAAAAGGGCGAGAAGGGTGACAAGAACGCCCAGCGGGTCACCCAGGTCAAGGTGTTCAAGAAGGGTAGTCTGAGCTTGGCCCAGTACGACACGATCAAACCCGCCGACCCATCCGAACCGGTGGTCGAGAAAAAGGTTGGGGATGAGAAGGGGGTCGGCAAGGCGGGTGACAAGGGGGGCGCATCCGCCAAGGGGGCGGCCCCGGTGGACACCGGAAGCGACACGGCCAAGAGCCGGAGCCGCGAGGTGCAAAGCGATACCCCTCCCAAGCCCGCGCGCGTGGATGTGCATGGGGTGCGGGGTCCGGCGCAATTGATGGCCGCGATCCATGAAACCGAGTCCGCCATCGCGTTGATTCAGCGCAAGGCCCAGGGCGAGCGTCAGGCGATCGAATACGAATCTGCGCGAACGCGGGAGACGCTGGCTTCCGGTCAAGGCAACTCCAAGGATCTGGTGGACAAGCTGACCACGCTGGAGCAGCAGAAGGCGCGCAGCGAACAGAACACCCAGGCGATGCTGGCCCCGGAGCAGCAGAAATTGCAGCAGTTGCGGCAGGATCTGGAGAGTCTCAAGACCCCGGCGGAGCAGCAGATCGACAATCGCGCCATGGTCAACCGTCAGGCGGCGGTGATGCGCGATCAGGCCAGTCAGGTCGAGGAGGCGCGGCGGGCCGAGACGGCTCGTCAGGCGGCAATGTTCGCCGAGCAGCGCGCCGCCGCGGCGCGCAATGCCGAGGCCCGGCGTCAGGCGGAGATCAAACGGCAGCAGGAGTTGGCGGCGCAAGGCGCCAAACCTTAGACGTTCCCATCACTTGGATTGCATGACGGCGCACGCGATGCGCGTGGCCCGTTTTTCATACGAATCTTAATAGAATCTTTAGAAGCCATTTCACGTTAGGAGATGGAACATGGTCGGACAGTGGATCAAACGGCGGATCGCGATTGCGGCTCTGGCATTGTTTGGGCTGGGAGCCTCTTTGGGGGATGCCCAGGCCGTCTCCGTCACGGGAACCGTGGGCGCAAAGGCCATCGTCGTGGCGGTGAACGCCAACAACGAAACGATCCAGGCCGTGGAGACCCAGCCAAACAGTCTGGTTCCACCCATCATCTGGGGCTTCACGCTGCCAAGCCTGCCAGCCGCCTCGGACATCACGCTCTACTTCTTCATGGAAGGCAAGCTCTATCCCATGATCTTTTCCTCCGGGACCGAGAGCAAGGATGCCTTCCAACTCGTCTCGGCCACGGCTACCTGTAATGTTGGATTTGTCAGCAACGACTGGGTCAACAACTCGGTCCATCCCAGCACGCTGTTGACCTGCTCCAACCCCTCGACCACGGCCAAGCGCACCACGATCAATTTCACCTCCATCCAGAACACCGCCCTCAATCCATTTCCCAACATGGATCTCCCGACCCTGATCCAGTACGGCAATGCGCTGTTCAATAACGAGTGGTACGTGGTGGCGGATAAGTTCTATGCCCAGGCCGAGCAGTTGGCCACCACCAACAGCTCGCCCATGCTCAATCAGGCCCGTGTGCTGCATGCGGTTTCCCAGGTGTTCTCGGTTTTGAATACCGCCCGTTCGGTGGCCAATACCGTGACCACGGACTATGCCAATGGCACGGCGACCCTCGGCGATCTGCTGGCCGGGTTCGGGTGTGACAAGCGACATCTGGGGATTTCCGGCATGCTCTGCGCAAATCCGATGCCCGCCACCGCGCCAACTGGTGCTGATATCAAGGGGTGGGTGAGGGCCCATGCGATCCCGAAGCTCACGGATGCCCTGGGACGGATCAACCAGGTTCCCGACACGATGACCTCATTTCCTTTTCGGGATCCGAATGATCCGTGGGATCTGGGCACGATGATCGATTATGGTGACGTGCAGGTGATCAAGGGGGCCATCGAGTATGGTCTGGCGCAGCTCTACATGCTGGGTGCGTATGATTGGTCCGTGGATGTCGATGATTCCCAGCACAAGACCATTGAGCAGGTTCTGGGCGCGAATGCGACCCTTGGCACCCTGGCTTCGGATTATGCCACCCAGTTGACCACCGCCAAGAGCCATGCGAGCAGTGCCATCGATGCCCTTTTGGCAGGTCTGACGGCGATCCAGTCCCGCACCAGCACGACGGACACCTTCTTGATTACCCTGGTTGAAACCGAGATTACCAATACCCAGACGCTTCTCAACGAGATCAAATCCTCCCTTTCCGCTGCCACCGATATTCATGATTCCGTCACCAGCGCCACGGTGCGTTTGAATCTGAGCAAGCTCTTCGATGGTATCGGTCTGCGCGCCATGGTACCACCGTTTCTGGGTGATGCATTGGCTGGCCTGTTCCCGGATCCGACCATGGGCGGGATCTTCCCGGATAACAAGTTCAATTTCGCCGGTGACAGTCTGAACGCGGATAGCAACGGCGATGGCATACCGGACATCTTGCAGGACGTGCGCATGTATGTCCCCACCACCACCACCGCCGCCACCATCACCGTGGATGGGGTCGGCACGGAGTGGACCGAGATGCAACCCGTGATCACCGATCCGGCCAGCGATGTCATCGATTATATCACTTCAATACCGTTGGCGGATGTCACCCCGTATGGCGCGGCGGATTTTCGTGGCCTTTTCATCGCGCGGGATGACAGCAAGGTCTATTTCCGAATCGAGCGTGCATCCGATGCCATGCCCACCGGCTTCACCGCGACCTATTCGCTGATGTTCACGGCGATCAATTCGCCTACGTATGATGTCACCTACATCTATTTGAGCGGGAACAGCGTCAATTGCTACCATAATTCGCAGACGTTTACCCCTGCCAGTTATGCTGTCTCTGGTCAGACGGTCGAAATCTCATGTCCTTTGACCGCATTCATGAACTTGACCGGACAATATCGTGTTGATGTCTATTCAAGCGTATGGAAGAGCGGCGCGGGTCAGTACACTGAATACAATGATATGGCCCGTCTGAATGCCTTGACCTTTGGTCCCAAGCCCACCCTGGCCACGGGCGGCGGTGGAGGCGGTACCACCCCAACCACGCTGTCGCTTTCCACCACCACGTTGAGCCTGAATGTCGGTCAGAGCGGTTCGGTGACCGTCAGCGGTGGCACTACGCCGTATTCGTTCATGATTGATCCCCCGAGTGCCGGCGTGATCTCGCTCTCCAACACCACCACTTCCGGTACCACGGTCTCCTGTCTGAAGGCCGGAATCTCGACCCTGATGATTCCGGACAGCGGTACCAATAACCAAGCACAGACAGGATCGGTCGCGGTCACCTGCAACGCGGTGAGCGTGCCGTTTAACGTGGATCCCGGCTCGTTGAGCCTCAATGTCGGGGCGAAAAGCACCCTGCTCTTTAGCGGTGGCAGCGGTTCCTATTCGATCAATGTCGATAATTCCGGCGTGATCAGTCTTGGAGAGATTACCAGCACCTCTGCCGAGATCTGGTGCATGAAGGCGGGAAGCTCCACGGTGGGCGTTTTCGATACAGCCTCCCATACCGCGTCCGTTCCGGTCACCTGTACGGCGGTTCCCGCGACCACGCTCTCTTATGATCCGGTCAATCTGACCGTGGGTAGCGGTTCTCGATCGTTGTCGTTCCCGACCGGCACCACCGTGACGGTGCAATCCGGCACGGATGTCATCACCGGTTCGGCCTCGGGTGTGAGTTGCCTGAAGGCGGGCACGGCCACGGTCAACATCGCCAACACCAGCCTCAACACCGAGGGCACCACCACCGTCCGTTGCGTGGATGAAGTTCCGGCGGTCACCTCGACCAGCACCGCCCGGTGGGTTTTCCCGACTCCGGACATCACCATGGTGATGCAGGCGCGCTGGGTGGCAAACGGCTCCTCGGTTAACGAGAACTTCCTGGATTATTCGCGCACCGGCGGTTCCACCACCTTGAAGGATCGGAATGTTTCGATTCAGGCCACCAGTTGGGGCGAGATCTACTATACCCACGATGCCAACGGCCTGACCATTCATGGCGAGAAGGAGAACAACCTCGGCACGAATGCGAGCACCCGCACCATCCATTACGGGTTGATCAACGCCCCGAATCTGGCGAGTGCTGGCGTGGTTTCCGCGGATTTGGCGGAAACCAACCTCACCACGCCGCCGGCGCGCATGCCCCACGATCTGACTTCGGGGGTGGTCTCACCCCAGTACGTGGTGCGTTACGCGCTGGATGGCCAAGGGAACATCATTCCTTCGAGCTGGACCCTGATCAAAACCGAAATCACGGTAACCCCGAACGTCAATCTGCTGGCCGCGACCCCCCCGACTGAACGGGCCAACGACACCTACTTCGCCCATTGGCGCGACACCATCACCCATCCGGATCTGTTGAACAAGATCTCCCGGGTGGCCCGTATTCAAATGGTGGAGTCCAGGTACACCACCCTGGGTTCCACGACCCCTTCCAGCCAGTTCACCAGCCATATGTACCAGGCCCAGGATCTGGGCACGGTCTATGAGGTCACAAGTGCCAACAACGGCGTCTGGAAGGGCGGTCTGACCGCCATGACCTCCGTGACGGGAGAGTTGAAGTCCCTTTCGGTGCAGCAGGTCAAGACCCGCAAGGTGCGCATCGATGCGCCGACCGGCATGACGCTGAATAACGCTTACGTCTGGACGCGCGGGGATCACACCACCGGTGCTTTTGCCAGCAATCCCCATGGCCACAACGCGGTCTCCTTGATTAACGAAACGCCCAACACCAACAGCGCTCTGTTCACCCTCTTCAACCGCCTCGATCCCCCGGCGGCGGATCAGGTGGAGGTGCTGAATGTCACCTATGGCGCATTGGGCTTCATGCCGAAAACGATCCAGGTCCAGACCAGCGCCATCACCGATCCGCAGGTGCTGACCTTGACCCAGGCCGATCAGCAGGGCCAACCGGTGGTCTCCTCGAGTGGCCCGGTCCGTTCGACAGCCTTTTACCAGTTCTCCGAAGTGCCGCCGGCCATGAGCTTGACGACGGTGACGCTGAGTCCGGTGAATCTGAGCGTGGACGATACCCATTATCGCGCTCTGAATCTGCCAACCAATTTCGGCACGCCGACCATCGAGGTGATCTCGGTTTCCACGCCCGACATGATCATGGGCGATCCGACCAACGGCGTGAAGTGTCTCAAGGAGGGGACCGCGCAGGTCAAGATCACCTTTGGTACCGAGGCTCAAGGTTCCACGACCGTCAACTGCGTGGCCCCGGCCCCCGCGGATACCTTGGTGAAGCTGCCCGAGTGGCTCTTCCCGCAGGATACCACCCTGGTGACCCACGGTCGTTGGCAAAAGAGTGGCCCCACGGTCCACTACGACTACAGTCTGGAACCGAGCCGCGCGATTGGCGCCGGAACCTGGCAGGGTCGCGACGTTCTGGTGATGCGTCATGAAGGGGGTGGCGAGGAGTATTACACCCTGGACGAGACCCATGGTCTGGCCTTCCATGGCGAGAAGCGTTTCGAACACGATCGGAATGCCATGGTGCGTGCCGTCAATTTCGGCTTGATCAATCCACCCAACCTGACCACCGGCATTACCAGCGACGATCTGGCCGAGTCCAATCGCTCCCTGCCGATGCCGTTGGTTTCCGGTACGTTGACTGGTGAGCAGGCCAACACCTTGTATACCGCCCGTTTTGAAGTGGATGAAGCCGGGAATCTCAAGAGTGACAAGTGGTCGGTCACCAAGACCGAGATCAGTGTGAATGGCAACGTCAATCTGCTCTCCCCGGTGCCGCCGACCGAGTTCTTCTCGTCGACGGATGGATCGGTGGATGGCTATTTCACCAGTTGGCGTGATTCGGTCACCGATCCGGAACTGTTGAAAAAATTGACCCATGCCTTGCACGTCAAGGTGAAAGAGACCCGTTACGAGGCGTTGGGTACGCTTGGTGTGGCCAATGCCGTCAGTCAGACCAACCATATTTACATGGTTGAGGGGTTGGGTGTGGTTTACGAGCGTAACAAGGAGAACGATGGGATCTGGAAGGGCTCCTTGTGGGCCTATACCGATCCTGCCGGCCTGTTGCACTCCGTGACCTTCAACGGGGTTTCGACCCGTGATGTGGAGATTGTCGGTCCGGAGGGTTCGGTCTTGACCGGTGCTTATGTGAATATGCATGCAGACCATTCGGACACCGCGCTCTACAATCCGATCCATACCCACAACGCCACCGGCTGGTTCAAGGAGGCCTCAGGGAACAGCGTCAAGTTCATCACCTTCAATCGTGTGAATGCTCCTGACAACGACAAGGTGACGACGTGGAATGTCAACTATGGCGCGGAAGGGTTCGTCCAGAAGAACATTCAGGTGGATGCCGCCCCCTCGTATTCGTTCGCCCTCACGGAGGCGGACCGGATCAATCCGAATGCACCGACGTTGACCGCCACCCTCTCGCCACAGAATCTGATCGTCGGTGTTCAAGGCAGCATCGCGGTTAGCGGCGGCACGCCGACCTATCGGTATGAGACCAGCGGCAGCCTGATCTCGGTTTTCGACCAGACCGCCACGGGCGCCAAGGTGAGTTGCTCGGATGTCGTCACCGGCACGGTGACGGTTTTCGATGCCGCCAATCACAGCGTGGTGGTGGATGTGGTCTGCACCGCGCAGACGGGTGGCGGTGGTGGCACCGGAACCACGTTGACGATCACCCCGAATCCGTTGAATCTGACGGTGGGCGTGCCAGGATCCCTCTCCGTGACCGGTGGAGCGGTTCCGTATCAGATCACCAAGAGCGGTGATTCGATCACCCTTTCAAGCAGTGCAACCGGTGCCAGCGTGACCTGCACGGCGGTCGGTTATGGTTCGGTGACGGTTCTTGATAACGAAAACCATACGGCTTCGGTGCCGGTCACATGCACCGCGCCAACGGGTGGCGGTGGTGGGTCTGGCTCCATGGTTGTGACCCCATCTGCATTCGATTTGATCTTCGGATTGGGGAATATGGTCGGTATAGTGACCGCTACCGGAGGCACGCCCCCCTATGATGTTACGGCGGCGGACGCGATTCTCACTATCCAGCTTTCGGAAACCGGCGCGACGGTGCGTTGTACGTCTGGAGGCGAAACCACGTTGACCGTGCGTGATCACAACAATCAAACAGCTTCCATTCCGGTGAGTTGCACGGAATTTGAACCTGGTTCGATGTTATCCGTTTTCCCAAATGCCTTGCAAATGACCGTCGGTAATTCCGGTAAGCTCTATGTGTCTGGCAATGCGCCTTTTGACTATCATTCAACCGGAGACGTAATCTCCACGATCCAGACGGATACGGGTGCCACCGTGACCTGTGAAAGCAGTGGCACGGTTGAATTGACGGTCAAGGATGCGAACAATGTGAACGAGAAGATTGTCACGGTTACGTGCAACACGCAATCCGGAGGAGGAGACACCAATACCACGCTGATCCTGGATCCGATCAATATGACGGTGGGCTCGGAAGTCCGTTCTCTGAAGCCGTCGGAGCCTATGACTATAGGGCCGATGCTGGAGGTTGTCGCGGGATCGGATGTTCTCGAGGTGTCATCCTATTACGATGCGGAGATCAAGTGCCTCAAGGCTGGCACGGCTACTCTTGGGGTCACGATTGGCAGTTCTCAAGGGACCAGAGCGGTCACCTGTATCGATCCGCCGACCACACCCGACACCGCGATCTCCATCGCCCAGTGGCTTTTCCCGGCGGATACCACGCTGGTATCCCATGGTCGTTGGCAATATCATGCGCAGACTTTGGGTGGCATGGCGTCTGATGTTGCGGGTTCTACCACTTCCTCCTCCTCCACTGCCAACTCCAGTCGTGTATACGGCGGTAGTAGTACGAATGACGATTACAATTTCACCGATATTAATACGACTGCCGCTTACATTTCTCGGCTATACAGCCTGTTGGGTGAGCCTGATCCAACCCTGCGTGAAGAGTACTCCATGCACGCCTCCCTGGCCCATGGCACGACCACATTCAAGGATCGTCCCGTCTCCGTGGAGCGCAACGGTGATGGCGAGAGCTATTACACCATGGATGGCAATGGCCTGACATTCCATGGCGAGAAGCGCGTGGATTTCTGGCAGAACCGGACCAGCCGCACCATCAACTTTGGTTTCAAGACCGAACCCGACGCGGCGAGCGGCATTACCGCCGCCCTGTTGGCGCCTGAGAATCTGACCACGCCCAAGCCCTTCGTGCCTGCCACGATGACCTCTGTCGATACGCGGACTCTTTATGCAGCCAGCTTCGAGCTGGATGCCAACGATCAGATCCTGACCGACAAATGGACGGTCACCAAGACCGAGATCACCATCACGCCGAATGTGAACCTGCTGGCGGCCACGCCTCCCGTGCCCGTGCTACAGAACCATGGCTATTTTGCCCATTGGCGCGATTCGATCATCGATGCCGATCTGTTGCAGACGGCCATGCATGCCTTGCATGTGAAGATGGTCGAGACCCGTTATCACCCCGGCGATACGAACCACGCCACCCAGACCAACCATGTCTTCCTCGGACAAGGGGTTGGGCAGCTCTTCGAGCATAATGAGGAGAGCGATGGCCTGTGGTCGGGGGCCTTGAGGGCCACGATCGATGCGACGGGCAATCTGAAATCCCTGACCACGGATCCCGTGGCGATCCAGCAGGTGGATGTGGTGGGACCGGAAGGTGCCGAGCTGAAAGGTGCCTATGTGCAGGCGCGTGCCGAGCACATGGATACCACCAAGTACAATCCGCCCCATGCCCATCATTTGACGGGTTGGTTCACCAGCAAGCCGAACGATAATACCGCCCGGTTTGCGCTGTTCACCCGTGTCAATCCACCGGAGAACGATAAGGTTTCCGAGTGGAATATGAACTTCGGCGCGGATGGCTATGTGCGCAAGCACGAGTCGGTCCCGACCGAGACCATGGGCAACCCGCACACGCTGACCCTCACCACGGCGGACCAGGGGATTGGCAAACAGTTCCGCGTGACCCTGGCCGATGGGACGCCGGTTCACGATGCCGGACTCCAGATCGTGCGTTTTGATGGCACCCAGTGCGTGAACGGCCCTGGAGAGGGAGGGAGCTACTATAACCTGGGTGATGAAGGCAAGGTCACGGTGACTTTGACTTTGGGCAGCCATTGCGTGGGTGTGTGGCCGAACAATGGCTCCGGTTCGTTCACGGGTGGCTGGTACGATTCGTCTGCCGCCTCTGGCACGGTCAATGTCAAGAACCAACTGACCAACGACGCTTCGTTCATCGTCTCGGTGAGCAGTGGCGAGTTGGTGTTGATCGTGGGCAACGGCGGTGGTGGCACGCCGGACATGGTCACCATCTCCGGTACCATCACCGATGGCACGCATGGTCTGGGTAATGTCCAGATTCGCGCCACCTCCACCTCTGGAGCCGTCTATACCTTCACCACGCTCCAGACCGGCGCGTTTACCATGACCCTGCCGGTGGGTACCTACGCCTTCAAATTCAGCTACAGCGGCGGGACATATGACGCCGAGGCGTATCTGCAATCGATCAGCGAAACCGGTATTCAATTGAGCGCGGAGGATGACAACGCCACGCCGATCCCGGTGCAACAAGCGCTCACCTTGCCGGTGATCATGCTTACCTCCGAGTATCAATCCGGCGGTGGCGGTACCGGTGGTGGTACGGGTGGCTCCAAGATCACCGTCTCCGGAACGGTCACCAACAATCAGGGCGGACTGAAGGGGATTCAGGTCGAGTTCCAGCCGGATTGGAACAACAATACCGGCAACATGGAGTGGGTAACGGTCAAGAGCGACGAGAATGGCGCCTATACGGCCTCGATCATGCCCGGCAAATACCGTGTGCAGTTCCGGTCCGAGTATTGGGACAATAACCAGATGAAGATGGTGAAGCTTCCGGGTGTCCTGGGTTGGGGCGGTTATGCGGATGGCAAAGGCTCGACCACCGAGATGTGGAACGAGTCCGAAGTGTTTGATTTCTCCCAGGCGACGACCCTCAATGCGCTCATGCCGAGTGGCGTGCTTGTCTCCGGCGTGGTGAAGAATGCCAACAATGAGCCGGTCCAGGGTGTCAAGGTCGAGTTGCAACCGGATTGGGAGAGCGAGTCCGGTTCCGCCGAGTGGCGCGACACGATCACGGATCAGTATGGCAACTATTCGATCTTCGTCAAGAAGGGGTCGGTCTATCGGATCTTCTTCAACACCAATTATTGGAACTGGGAGACCCAGGAGCAGGTGAAAAGACCGGGTCTGGGCGGTTACAGCACCGGCTCCACGGAGAACAGCACGGTCAATGGCAACTACGACGCAGCCAAGAAGTATCGTATCGATGCGGATACGGTGGTGAATGCGCAACTGATTGCCGGCTTGACCATCAAGGGCAAGGTGACTTCGGGCGCGACCACGCCTTTGAACAACATTCCGGTGCGGTTCCAGCCGGAGTGGGATTCGGAAACCAACTCCAATGGTAGCTGGGGTGAGGTGCGTACCAATGAGTTTGGTGAGTACACTTTTGATGCTCAACCAGGAAAGTATCGGATTGAAATTCCCAACTCCACCTGGAGATGGGATGAAATCCAGGCCAAATCCGTCGAGGAGAAACTTCTCAACGGTCTGGTCGGTGGCTTTGCCGATGGCGAGGGACATGTGACCCAGGATTGGTCGAGTGCCAAGGTGTTCGAGGTCAAATCCTCCGTGACGGTTGACATGGCCCTCGTGACCGGGATGACCCTCTCCGGCAAGGTGGTGCGGAGCGATGGCACGCCGGTCAAGGGCGCCTCGGTGAGTGTGCACACCCACGATTGGAACAGAAATTTCAACC
>JADGAY010000352.1 GCA_015231775.1 Magnetococcales bacterium
GGCCTACAGGCCGCCGGCAATCCACAGCACCGTTTTGATGGAGGTTGTGGACGGGGTGATGGTGTTTACCGGTTCCAGGGGCACGCCGCCTTTCAATCTCGATGTCGAAGTGCTGGACAAAACCGGAAAGGTCAAGGCTGGCAACACGGTTCTGTCGGCGGAAGGCAGCGGCAATCAGCCTCAACGCGGCAATCTGCGCATCTCGGCCTCCCTGAAGGATCTGGTCAACATCACCGGCCCGTTTGCCGTGGGTGATGTCGTTATTCTGGAGGGGATTACCGCCGATCGGCCTTTCCTCTCCTACACCGTCACCGCCGGTGACCTGCTGGCCAATGGGCAGGCAGCCACGCCGGAGCAGGTGTGGGCGCATGTGATGGTGGGCATCCAGAAGATTTTCGATGAGCCCGCCGAACGGATCCGACGGATCGACAATATCCGGGATGTCCTGGATTTCCTCTACAAATTGCCGCCAGCCGTCTCGATGGCGGATGTCGTCCACGACCTGGACATGACCCGGAATGAGATCCTGGGGGATCTGGATCTCCTCTCCCAAATGCCTGTTGATCTTTCGGCGGTGGGAGCCGTGCAACGTCTGGAGGCGTTGCAGGGGAAAGTCCTGGGGAGTTTGGATGTTCTCACCCAACAACCCGCGAACCTCCCGGTGGCGGACGTGGTGAACAGGCTGCTCGCGGATCAGGATGAAATCCAGAGGATTCTGGATGTGTACCAGCAATTGCCCGGGAATCTGTCCGGGGTTGATGCCATGCACAGTCTGGGGGCATCCCAGGATGGAATCCAGAGAACCATGGACTTCCTGGCCCGCCTGGATCCAGACCAGCCGGTGAATGAAGTCGTGCAAGGGCTGGAAGACAAACTGGGCGAGATCCGCGCAGCCCTGGATACGCTCTACCCATTGCCTCAGCCGCACCCGCCAGAAGTGGTGGCGCAGGTGCTCGCGCTGGAAGCTGACCGGGATGTCACCCTGTCGATGTTGGCGATTCTCACGCACCTGCCTGGGGATCTCCCGACACGTGATGCCATGCAAAAACTGGCATCAGACCGGTCCGTCATCGGTGAGGCCATGACGTATCTCCAGACATTGCCGCAAGAGATCCCGATGGCGGATGTGGTGAACGGACTGGCAATCGCCTGGAACAATCTCCATGGAGCCTTGGAAAAGCTCCACGAACTGACTCCGGAGCAGCCGGTGAGTGAAGCCGTGCGGCAACTGGCCCAAACACGGGATGAAATTCCAGGTGCTTTGTATTATCTCGCCCACATGACTTCAGCCCACCCGACGGTGGGTGAAGCGGTCTCCAGACTGACGGCGGATCGGGATGAAATCCAGATGACGCTGGGTATGTTCCACGATTTTTCGTCAGGCCCCCTGGTGTTCGATGCGGTGTTGGGGCTGGAAGCGGCTTTGGACGCCCTGTTGGCGTATCATCCGCCAGCCGAAAGCAGCATCGTCTCCCTGAGAATCGGGGAAGCGGGGATGCTCTTCAGCAGCCTCGATGGCCAACAGCCGTTCAGCCTGAAAATTCATGTCGAGGGGAGCGATGGTCACCTCAAGGCGGACAATCCGGTGATCCAGGATACCCTCTTGCCCGTCCGGCCTTACCTGCCAGCGGGCCAGTGGTCGGATGAAAACTGGACCGCTCTGGTCGCCTTTGATATCCAACAGCCCCATGGTCCCGAGATCCACGCCTTGCTGGCCGCGGCGGGTACCCCGGTGCAGGGCAATGGCCCGAGCGGGTTGTACCGCGCTTCCTGGACCGATGGCAACACGCCCATTCAGTGGCAAGACGTGACCCCAGCCGGGGCCGCCGGTACGGACTGGACCGCGGTGGCGGTCAATCATGGGCCGGAGAGCGGCCAGGTTCTGGTTGCCGTGGGCAAGGGCACGCAGATTTATATCAACCAACCTGAAAAAGGGTGGAGTGTCGTCGGCGAGACCCGCGACTGGCGTTCGGTGGCGGTCTCGGATGATGGCAGGACCATTGTCGCGGCGGCCAGCGGTGCCACCGGCGGCATCTGGGCATCCAGCGATTGCGGCGTCACCTGGCGTCTGGTCCATGGGTCGGAGGGATTGAAGTGGCGTTCGGTCGCCCTGACCGCCGATGGTCTGCGTTTGACGGCGGTGGCCGACAATCGGGGCATCTTCACCACCCGTCTCAACCAACCGGGGGTCGCCATGCCGACCCGCGTGGCCCTGGAGGCCGAAGCCGGTTATGCCGGTCTGGTGGGCCTTCCCGAAGGTTTTGAACTGGCGGTGCAAAACGTGACGGTGGGTGTCAACATGGCAGACAGCGACGCCCACCAG
>JADGAY010000353.1 GCA_015231775.1 Magnetococcales bacterium
GCGCGCGCGCGGTCCTCTGCGGGAGCTGCATCGCGACAGCCGTTGCAACATCGGTCGCATCTACCGGTACGCCACCCTGCTTTTGGGCATGAAACAGTTCGAACACGCCTTCAAGACCATGGGGTTGGCACCCTATGCCAACGAGAAGTACGGTCGTCTGGCCTATGAAGTCTATGCCTCGACCCTGCGAAACGATGGTCTGGGCTTCTCCTATGCCACCGAACCGACGGATCACTTCTTCTGGTTCAAGGAGCGTCTCGAAGGGATCCGTTTCGACGGCATCGCCTGGGGGGTGCAGAAACGGACCGAGGAGTTGCTGGCCAAGTGGGTACGCAACGGCGTGACGGCCACCGGCATCGCGGATGTGGTGTTGACCGGCGGCGTGGCCATGAACATCAAGGCCAACAAGGTGATCTGGGAACTGCCGGAGGTGACCTCCCTGTTCGTGCCGCCCGGTTCCGGAGACGAATCGATCTCCGTTGGCGCGGCCCTGATCGTCGCCACCTCCCATCCGACGGTGGAGGCGGAGCGGGTGGAGGCGATCGCCCCGTTTGATACCCCCTATCTGGGGGATGCGTTTTCCGATGCGGAGGCGGAACGGGCCATCGCCACCGGCGGGATTCCGGAGGGGTGTCGGGTACGGCGCGCCGATGCGGGCGACGTGGCTGACATCCTGGCCCGAGGCGAGGTGGTGGCCCGTTGCACCGGACGCTGGGAGTTCGGACCGCGCGCCCTGGGCAACCGTTCGATCCTGGCCAATCCGCGTGATTCGGG
The DNA here is from genome assembly GCA_015231775.1 of Magnetococcales bacterium. GTDB lineage: Bacteria > Pseudomonadota > Magnetococcia > Magnetococcales > Magnetaquicoccaceae > Magnetaquiglobus. Next base: position 775 of record JADGAY010000353.1, read on the forward strand.
CGTGGTGCGCGAGATCAACGAAATGATCAAGCAGCGCGATTTCTGGATGCCGTTCGCATCCAGCATTCTGGCCGAACGGTCTGATGACTATTTCGTCAATCCCAAGCGTCTCGATGCCCGCTACATGACCCTGGCCTTCGATTCCACGCCGCTGGGACGTGAAGAGATGATCAGCGGTCTGCACCCGTATGATTTCACTTCACGGCCCCATGTGGTGTTTCCGGAGGTCAATCCCGGCTACCATGCGTTGATTTCGGCCTTCGAGGCGCGTACCGGCATCGGTGCGCTGTTGAACACCTCCTTCAATCTGCACGGTGAACCCATGGTGGCCGGACCCGAGGATGCGGTGAGCACCTTCGTTCGTTCCGGCTTGCGGCATGTCTGGATCGGTTCGTGGCTGGTGAGCAAGCCATGATCCGGTTGGTGGGGAGCGTGAAACAATCATGACCATTGAACAGCGTCAACAGGTGGAACGGGAGGTTCTGCGGGTCTACCAGCAGGAAAACCCGTCGGTCCGTTTTCTGGAGTCGGATGCGCGGTTGGCCGAAGAGGAGCGGCGGCGGATCCTGCTGTTTCGGGACTACCTGAAACTGCCCCCCCAACTGTTTCGCGGTGCCCGCATGCTCGATCTGGGGTGTGGAACCGGGGAGCATGCCATCTTCTACAGCCGTTGGGGCGCGGACCTGACTCTGGTGGAGATGAATCCCCTGGCCTTGGAACGGGCGCGCGCCATCTTCGCGAGGCGCGCGCCTTCCGAGGCGCGCTATCGTTTCGTGGAGTAGTCGCTGTTCGACTTCGATCCCGGCGCGGAGCGTTTCGACATCGTAAGCTGCGAAGGGGTGTTGCATCACACCGCCGCCAAGGAAGAGGGGTTCGCGCGCCTGGCCTCCTGTTTGAAGCCGGGTGGTTTTCTGTTGTTGGCGATCTGCACCCGCGCCGGGATGTTCCAGCGCAATCTCCAGCGGTTGATCATCCAGGCCCTGGCTCGGGACGAAGCGGAGATCCCGGCCATGGCCGAACGGCTGTTCAAGGAGAATATCGATCGGGCGGAGCGGTTCGGAAGACGCAGCCGCGCCGCGATCATTCACGATACCTATGTCAATCCCAAAATCGATTGTCCCGGCAGTGGCGAGGTGTTGACCTGGTTCTCCCGCAACGATCTGCGGCTCTATTCGGCCTGGCCTTCGCTGATCCCGTCCCGACTGGTGGATCCCCCCATCAAGGGGGTGATGCACGATCTGGCCAATGATCCCGGAGTGGCGGGCGCGGCTGAACTGCATTGGATGGCGCATCGGGAGGATGATGCCCATTTGGGGCGGATCTGGTTGGAGCGTTCACGCTCCTTGAGCCGTTTGATCGATACCTTGGTTGCCCAGGTTGGCGATGTGACCTCCGCACGGCGCGTGGACCCGAAGGCATTGGCCGGAGCCGCCGAGGGGTTGCTGGCCGGGGTTCGGGCAGGATTGGACCGTTTTCCCGAGGAGGAAGAGGGCACGGAAGGGTTGTTGCGGGAGGTCGAAGAGCTGTTTCAGATCCTGGCCACCGGTG
>JADGAY010000089.1:0-10255 GCA_015231775.1 Magnetococcales bacterium
CCGAGACCATCACCATTCCGGTGATCCTCTCCGGCGGGGTGTCGTGCCTGGAGGATATCCAGCGCGCCAGAGAGAACGCCGGCCCCTTCGCCAACGGGGGTCGCATCTCCGGCATCATCACCGGCAAGGCGATCTACGATGGTCGTCTGGATTTCCAGGCCGCCGCGCGCTGGCTGGACGACTCTTTCGCCGCTTGACCGGGGAGATTTCAGGCATGCTCGCCAAACGCATCATTCCCTGTCTGGATGTCCGCGAGGGTCGGGTCGTCAAGGGGGTGCAGTTCGTCAATCTGATCGATGCCGGCGATCCGGTCGAGGCGGCACGCCGCTACGACGAGGAGGGTGCCGATGAACTCACCTTTCTGGATATCACCGCCTCCCACGAAAACCGCGACACCATCCTCGAGGTGGTGCGACGCACCGCCGAGCAGGTCTTCATCCCCCTGACCGTGGGTGGCGGAGTGCGGGTCAACGAGGATATCCGCCGGTTGCTCAAGGCCGGAGCCGACAAGGTGGGCATCAACACCGCGGCGGTGTTCCGCCCCGAGTTCGTGCGCGAGGCGGCCAATCAGTTCGGCTCCCAGTGCATCGTCGTGGCCATCGACGCCAAATGCGTGGAACGGGACGAGGCCGGTCGTCCCCAGCGCTGGGAGATCTTCACCCATGGCGGACGCCAACCCACGGGACTCGATGCCGTGAGCTGGGCGACACGCATGGAGGAGCTGGGCGCCGGGGAGATTCTCCTCACCTCGATGGATCGCGACGGCTCCAAAAACGGCTACGATCTCGATCTCACCCGCGCCATCGCCGACTCGGTGACCATTCCGGTGATCGCCTCGGGGGGTGTCGGAACCATGGAACACATGTTGGAAGGGTTGCGCGATGGCCATGCCGACGCGGTATTGGCGGCATCCATCTTCCATTTTCGTCAGCACACCATTCCGGAGGTGAAGGGTTACCTGCGGGCGAACGGCGTGGAGGTCCGCCTCCCGAAGGAGTCTTGATGAACGCTCCCCTGCTCAATCTCGATGGTCTGAAATTCAACGACAACGGCCTGATCCCGGCGATCACCCAGCAGCACGACACCGGCGAGGTGTTGATGATGGCCTGGATGAATCGCGACTCCCTGGAAGAGACGGTAAAAACCGGGGTCGCCTGTTACTGGTCGCGCAGCCGGCAGAAGTTCTGGAAAAAAGGGGAGACCTCGGGACACATCCAGAAGGTCAAGTCGATCCGCACCGATTGCGACCAGGATACGTTGCTGATTCAGGTGGATCAGGTGGGGGTGGCCTGTCACACCGGACGGCGCAGTTGTTTCTACCTGGAGGCTTCGGCAGGCACCTGGCAGGCCATCAGCGCGCCGGAGGTGGATCCGGACACGATTTACAATCCGAAATAAGATGTGAATCACGGGGTTCCCTGACTTCCGGAACCCCGTGACGCGCACCTCGGAGCGATCGATCAGGGCACGGCCTTGCGAATGCTGATGGCACCGCGAATCTGTCCCTCGACATAACCCATGGCATGATCGTTGGGATAGGTTTTGCTCACCACCTCCTTGACCGCCGGGGTCACCTCATCCTTGCCGTGACACCCCAAACAGAGCGACTGCACCGGCAGGGCCTTGGCATAGCGGTATTCGTTGCCCACCTTCTCCCCCTTCTCAAGCTTGGCCGGCGGCTCACCTGCGGCGGCCCGCTTGTCGAACTCCTCCAGGGCCGCCTTCTCCCAGGCATCCGGGGTGGCGCGGCTCTCGTTGCGCGTCTTCAGGCTGACCCGCTTGATCTTCCAGCCGGTCTCCTGGGAGACCGCGCCGGCGATCTTGGGAGCCGACTCCTTGCACACCGGAATCGCCCCCTCGAAACCGGATTTGCCGATCTCATCCTGCAAGGTGGCCATCAACTTAGGTGGCAGTTGCATCGCCACCTTGCGGGCCTCGTCGAGCATGGCGTCACCATCGGCGAACGCCTGCGAACCCATCCAGGGCGCGATCAACAAGGCTGCGAGCAGGATCTGTTTGTTCATGAATTTTCCCTCGAATCAAAAGATAATGGAACACCAGGACCGGACAGGGGCGACCCCTCGGGCGACACTGTATTTTTCAACCTGGTCATTGTCTATGTGAATGATGCGGGCTTGTCAAGTGAGGTGACGACCGAACCGTCCATCAGACATCCGGCGGTTGCATAATATTATCAAATGATGGGGGGGAGCACCCCTCACCCCCCGACCGTGCGCCTCCCTGACAAAAGTTCCACGGCAACGAATAAAAAAGAAGGTATACAAACTTGTAAAACATGGCGTATGCTCTTCGTCGCAAGCCTCCCGCGCCCAATTTATGATGAATGGCGTGCGCGCTGGGTCATGACCCAAAATCGTCCGCTCCGGCCAGCAACGCCACGGGAGACGATCTGGTCATCCATCATCGGCTCTTGGAGGGGAAGCGGATGGTTTGGCACCTTCGACAATCCCAGCACTCATAACGCATAACCCCGATATGCCATGCGCGACCCAACCCGACACGCGATGACCCGATCTTCATGGTTGCCGATGACGCGCTCCAACCTGATCATCGGGATGGTTGCCTTCATGCTCTCCTGGCTGCATACCACGACCTCGCCGGCCCTGGAACTCCAGCCCCCACAACTCCATGGCTATGGGACGCTGGGCTGGGTCCACGACGACCATGCCCGATCCGCCTTCGTGCGGGATACCAATCAAAGTCCCAAGGACACCCTGCCCGATGACCGATCCTGGTTCAACAACGACTCCTGGCTGAGGGATTCGCGTTTGGGTCTGCAGGCCAGCATGCGTCTCTCCCCGGAGCTGTCGCTCATGTCCCAGGTGGTGCTGCGCGATCAGATCACCCGTGATTTCGGATACTACGTCGATTGGGCCCTGTTGGCCTGGAACCCGCTTCCGGAGACACAACTGCGCGTGGGTCGGGTGGGATACGATCTTTTCCTGATCTCCGAACAGCGCAACATGGGCTATGGTTACCCCTGGATCCGTCCTCCGGTGGAGTTCCATGGCTGGATCCCCCTGTTTTCACTCGATGGGGCGGATATCTCCCATGCCGTGGTCGTCAACGACGCCCGATGGCGCGTCAAACTCCAAGGCGGACGCTCCCTGGGAGTTGGCATCCCCATGGATGATGATCTCTATCGTCTCGATCTGGACCGGTTGTTCGTCGCCACCCTGGCCTACGAAAAGGGGCCCTGGCAGGTCAAGATCGGACACTCCCGCCTCCATCTCAACCACGAGGCCAAACCCTTATCCCCGCTGCACGACGCGCTCGACGGGTTGGCCGGATCCGGTCTCCCGGCGGTGGAGGCCCAGGCCGCCGAGTACCGACGCGACATGAGTTTCGCCGATTCGCGCATCACCCTCTCCACCCTCGGGGTGGTCTATGACAACAAGGATTGGCTGGTTCAGGCCGAACTGGGCCGTGTTTCCGCCACCATCGACATGTCCACCAACCATGACATGGGCTACCTGGCGGTGGCCAGACGGTTGGGAAACTGGACACCCTACGCATTGTCGAGCGCCATTCGTCCCCACAAACCGGCCTATGCCGCCACGTTCAACTGGGGCGACGGACTGCCCGCCGGCATGGCCGATGGCCTCAACGGCCTGCAACAGGTGGCCATCACGGCCATCAACTCCAGTCGCATGGATCAAGAGACCTACACCCTGGGGTTGCGCTACGACGTAACCCCCTGGGCAGCCTTGAAGTGGCAGTGGGATTCCACCCGGATCCATCCGAACGGTTATCTGCTGCGCCCCGGAAACCTCCTGGACCGCTCCCAACCCCTGTCGGTTCAGGCGCTCTCCGTGGCTCTGGATTTCGTGTTTTAAGCATGAAAACGGTCATCGCACTCCTGGTCTCGATGCTGGGCTTCGTTTCCGAAGTGGCGCTGGCGGAAAATCTCGTGGTCGTGGTCCACCCATCCAACCCCCTGACGGCCCTCACCCGACCGCAACTCTCCGATCTTTTTCTTGGGCGCGGCACCACCTTTCCCGATGGCCAACGCGCCACGATTGTCGAGCAGGCGCGGGACAGCCGGACCCGGGAGAGCTTCTTCCGCCTGGTCAACGGCATGTCCCTGAATCAGGTCAACACCTACTGGGCCCGTCTGACCTTTAGCGGTCGGATAAACCCGCCGACGTTCATGACGGACGGTCGAGGCGTCCTGCGGACGGTCGCCACCAATCCGGAGGCCATCGGTTATGTGGATGCCGGATTGGTGGATGAGTCGGTGCGGGTGCTGCTCGATCTGCGCGAATAACGTTCAGGATGAGGGGAGACCCCCCGCCCGTGGAACCCCCTTGCGGTGTTCCACGGTAAAGGATCACGCCGATGATCACACCATCGAGGAGTCTGAATCGCAAACTGGCCACGATCATCGGCCTGAGCATGCTGCTCTTCTCCCTGGTGGTGAGCATTGCCTCCTACTCCTTGACCTACCGAAACGAAATCGCGGCTGGGGAACGTTTTCAGGAGCGCCTCTTCCTCACCGTCAAATCCCAAGCCGAAGTCGGAGTTTACGCCCGCAACGAACCGATCGCCCACGAGGTGGTGGATGGCCTGATGGCCCACTCCCTGTTCGTTGGGGTGCGCATCGACGGCATCGACGGCTTTCGCGTGGAGCAGAGCCGACGGTTCGGGGTGGATTTCTCCCACGGCAGACCCTTTCCGCTCCAATCCCCGGTGAATGGCCAGGATGTGATCGGCTCGTTGGTTCTGGTGGTCAACGCCGAGGAGATGGACGCGATCGCGGTACGCATTTCGCTGATTCAAGCCCTCCTCTCCATGGGCCAGAATCTCCTGGCCACGTTGATCCTGGCATGGCTGATCCGTCAATATCTGGGCAAACCGGTGATCCGTCTCGCCGAGAAAATGCGCGAGATCCTGCCAGGCACGGGGATGCGTCTTCCGGTGGAAAAGGGGCATGAGGCCGATGAGATCGGCCTGCTCGCCCAGTGGATGAACCGCATCCTGGAACGGGCGGATGAGGGCATCCGCCGCGAGGCCCGGTTGCGCGCGGATCTGGAGCACAGTGAAAAGCTGTTTCGCACCATCTTCGAGCAGGCCGCGGTCGGGGTGGCGCTGATCCATTCAGAGTCGGGTCGGTTCGCGCGACTGAACCTCCGTTATGCCGAGATGCTCGGCTATACGATGGAGGAGATGCAAGACCACGGGTTTCAGAATATCACCCACCCGGAAGATCTGGCGGAAAATCTGGCCAACATGCGGTTGTTGATCGATGGCAGGATCCGCAGTTTCACCATGGAGAAACGCTATTTTCACAAAAGCGGGGCCACGGTGTGGGTACGGCTGACGGTATCCCCCACCTGGAGCGGCGGCGAGGTGCCGGAATACCACATCGCGGTGGTGGAGGACATCACCCCGGAGAAGATCGCACGGGAGGATCTGGCGCAACAGAAACTCTTTTTGGCCACGGTGTTGGAGAACATCCAGGACGGAGTGGCGGCCTGCGACAGTCAAGGGCGGATGACTGTGTGCAATCCGGCCTATCGCGCCTTCATGTCCATGGAGAACGATGCCCTGACCGGGGAGCCGTGGGTGGGAAATGGGCTGTTCCGGTTGTCCGACGGGGTGACGCCGTTGCCGCCGGACCAGGAACCGTTGACCCGCGCCTTGCGTGATGAACCGGTGTTCGATGAGGAGTTGCTCCTGGTCTCCCGAAGCGGGGAGATGCGCCGCGCGCTGATCGTGACCGCGCAAGCGATGCGGGATGTGCAGGGGGAGCAACTGGGCGCGGTGATCTCGTTGCACGACATCACCGCGCGCAAACAGGCCGAGGAGCATCTGGCGCTCAGCGAGAAGCGTTTTCGCGGCGCCTTCGAAACCGCGGCCCACGGTATGGCCCTGGTGGCCACGAACGGCGCCTTTCTCAAGGTCAACCGGGCGCTATGTACCATCGTCGGTTACGACGAAACCGAACTGTTGGGTATGAATTTCCAGGAGATCACCCATCCGGAAGACCTGGAGATGGATCTGAGTCTGCTCCAGGAGACCCTGGACGGGAAGCGCGCCACCTTCCAGTTGGAAAAGCGCTATCTCCACAAGGACGGGCAGACGATCTGGATCTTGTTGAGCACCTCCCTGCTACGCGACAAGGATGGCAAACCGGTCCATTTCGTGTCGCAGATCCAGGATATCACCGATCGCAAATGGGCCGAATCGGCCTTGCGGGACAGCGAGACCCGTTACCGGATTCTGTTCGAATCCGCGCCGGATGCCATCGTGCTCACGGATCTGGTCACGGATACCATCGTCAGTGCCAATGACACGGCCTGCCGCTGGGTGGGACGTTCCCTGGAGGAGTTGCGTGGCCTGCAACCCGCCCGGTTGCATCCCCCTGGGATGCAGGCCGAGGTGGAGGCCTTCTACGAACCACGCCGGGAGTGGTTCACCATCGAGGCGGGTCAGAGCCTGGAGTTGGCCTTGCAGGCCAGGGATGGACGGATCGTGCCGGTGGATGCGAATGCCACGGTGCATCGTCTGTCCGGACGTCTGGTGCGGCAGGCGGTGTTTCGCGACATCACGGAACGCAAACAGATGGAGGTGGCCTTGCGGGCGGCCAAGGAGGCGGCGGAGACGGCCAATCGCGCCAAGAGCGCGTTTCTGGCGGTGATGAGTCACGAGATCCGCACCCCCATGCACACCATCATGGGGTTGGGTCATCTGCTGCGGGATACCGGGCTGGATGCCGTGCAACTCGGTTACGTGCACACCATGATCGCCAGTGGCGAGAGTCTGTTGGGGATCATTCGCAACATTCTGGATCTGTCCAAGATCGAGGCCAATGCCTTGACCCCGCTCAAGAGTCCCTGTCCGTTGCGGGCCCTGGTGGATGGGATCGCGCGACGGTATGCCACCCAGGCCGGGGCCAAGGGTCTGGAACTGCGACGCGTGGCTCTGGAGAGCCTCCCGGAGTGGGTGATAACCGACGGCGAGCGTCTGGCGCAGGTGCTCAACAACCTGCTGGACAACGCCCTCAAGTTCACCCAGCAGGGTGAAATCACCATCCAAAGCCATGCCCAGCCGCTCTCCGAATCCACGGTCCAGGTCACGTTGGAGGTGCGGGATACAGGCCCCGGTTTTCCCGCGGGCTTCGCGGAGCGGATGTTCGAGCCCTTCACCCAGGTGGACAGCTCCCCGAGTCGCACCTTCGAGGGTGCGGGTTTGGGGCTCTCCATCGCCCACCGGTTGACCGGGTTGTTGGATGGCGTGATCGGCGGCGAGAGTCTGAAGACCGGGGGCGCCCGTTTCTGGATCACCCTGCCCTTGCCACTGACCGCCCCCCCGGATGACGAGGCGGACGAGGAGGCGCTTCCGGAGTGGATCGGCACGCCGCGGGTGTTGTTGATCGAGGACCATCAACTCAACCGGGCGATCACGGCCCGGCTGCTCGAACAGGTCGGCTGTCGGGTGACCGAGGCGCCGGGCGGGGCCGAAGGGCTGGCGTTGCTGGCTGCGGAGCCGTTCGATCTGGTGCTGATGGACGTGCACATGCCCGGCCTGGACGGATTCGCCACCACGCGGCGCATCCGCGCCCTGGATGGCGATCTGAGCCGCATGCCGATCATCGGTTGCACCGCCGACGCCCGTCAGGAGAACATCGACGCCTGCCTGGATGCCGGCATGGGCGATGTGGTGACCAAGCCGGTGGTCCCGGCCCGTTTGCGGGAGATTCTCCAGCGGCTCGCCCGAGACCGGGGTGATGCGGGTGAGGAGAACTCCGGCGCGGATGACAGGCGCGGGGTATCCCCCCTTCTCTCCAGTGCGCCGGAGCCATCCCGTTCACACGTCACGGAACCACCGGCCCGTGACGTGGAAAAGGAGGCGGGGTTCACGCCCGCGCTCTTGGATGAGAAACAGTTCCGGCTGATCGGCTCGGCCATCCCCCCCGAAGGGTGGATGACGTGGAAAGAGGCCGCCTGCGCGGATGCGCGCGGCTTGTTGGCGGAGGCGGGCCGGCATCTGGATGCGGGGAACCCCCACGCGGCCCATGAGAGCCTGCACAAGCTCAAGGGGAGCGCTCGCCTGATCGGCTGGGAACGGATGGCCGAGAGCGCCGAACTGGCCGACGACCCGCAAACCCTGGCGAATCCGGCCCATGCCCACGTCCGGTTGCAGACCCTGCACACCCTGCTTGAAGCGAGCATCGTCGCGCTCTTGCAGGATCCGGATCCACCACGGGCGTGACGGGAGGCCTGGACTTGATGATGCCACCCCCTGGCGCGGACTCTTGCCCCCCACCGGGAATCCCAACGGTATTGCAGCCGCACCTAACCCAGCGATAAGACCATGATCAGCATGCCGACCAGATTGCGCACCCGGTCGGGCCAGTAAACCCAGATCCGGAAGTTTCGGGCAATCACCTGTGGCAACGGTAACCATGGTCCAGCATGCGATCCTGTATCAGGTTGATCAGCGATTGCATCAGGAGGCCGGACCCGATTATCCAGTTGGCCAGCGTCGTCCGGCTCAGATCCAACCCGTACCGCTTCTCCTCGAGAAAAACGCCCTTCAACCAATTGCAGCGGTTCAAGTGACAACAGCCGTACACTTCAGATGGCAGATACGCCTGCCCACACTCTCCGAGGTTTGAACAGGCGCTCGCGGTTGGATGATCTCACGCATGGCGTGAGATCATCGGATTCACCAAAAAGATCAACTTTCCTGGAGAGGGTGATTCATTCCTCGTTGTCATCCGTTTCGACATCGAACGAGTCGTTCATGTCTCTGGCATCTGACTTGCCGGTACTCCTTGGCTGTAGCGGTTGGGGCGGCACAAATTCCGGTTGTCCCTGCTCCGGTTCGGCTTGAGGCGCAGGGTCACGCACAGGTTCACTGCGCGCTGTATGCGAACTTTGCAACCAGTAACCGGGTTGATTGATGCCAAACATCTCTTCCTGCTGACTGTTCTTGGCCTTTTGCAGTGCCGCATCCAGCAGTGCAGCGATCACATCGGGCGAACCGGATTCGTGGATCACGGATGCCGAAAACGCTGCAAGGCCGCGGTCAGAGAGCGCTTGCATCGGGATCGACAACTCATGGGCGGCAGAACTGAGCCGCTCCTGTGCCGACTTCCCTTCAACCTGTTCGCTCCACGCATCAACAAGGCGGGCATTAAAGGAGTCCAGCGTGCCAGCCTCTGGCAGACCCTTCATCTCAGGCACGATATAGCCATCAAAACCCTGCATGTTCCGACCATTGAGCATAGCGGATCGCATCATCATGGTCTTGCCGCTTACGCAGGCAGCCTGGCCGTTCGTGGCGCTCACCTGCCCGGCCTTCGTCACCAATCCGGAGGTACCAGACATCAAGATCAACCAACCCTTGTCGGAGTCGGAGCGCACGCCATCTGCGGCAACCTTCAGACCTTTCCAGCCCGAAATCAGAACATCTCCTGTCTCACGGTTGCGGGCAGTCAACTCCTTGATGTCCACATAGAGACGGTCATAACCGTACCCAGCGACACCTTCGTCAGCGTTGACACTCAAATTCCCCTGAGTCTTGATCTGAGGCTGAAGCCACGATCCCACCACGATGATATCTTTGCCAGAATCCAACGCAACATCGCCAGTATAGGACTCCAGGTGAGAGACCTGAATCCTCCCACCGGCGTTGATCGTGATGGTTCCCGTATTGGTGGACACCGATGTATTCGAGTTCATCAGCCAGTCCTTGGTGGCGTCCACGGTCACCACCCCTGCGCCATGATGGACATGAATACCGGAATCACGGAGCAACACGTCCCGTCCTGCCAACCGAATACTGCCCGTCGTGCTCTTGATGACCGACACATCGACATCGCCGGCCATGGTGGCCGTGATGGCCCCATCCACGGTGGAGATCTCGCTGGTGGCGCTCATGGAAAGCGCACCGCTCGCGTTGACCGTGATCTGACCCGTGCCGCCGGTCTGCAACCCGGTATCCCGCAGAGTCAGGTTGGCGCTCCCCAGGGTGATCGAGCCGCTGTCGCTCTTGATGAGAGAAACCTCCACATCACCGGTCGCGGTCGCGTTGATATTGCCGGTATCCGTCGTGATATGGCTGGTCGTGCTCATGAACAGATTGCCGGATGAAGTGGTGGTGATGGTCCCCGCGCCCCCGGTCTGCAAACCCGTGCCGGTGAGGGTCAGCTTCTTCGTGCCCAGCGTGATGCTGCCCGTCGTGCTCTTGATGACCGACACATCGACATCGCCGGCCATGGTGGCCG
>JADGAY010000089.1:10355-12621 GCA_015231775.1 Magnetococcales bacterium
TGATGGCCCCATCCACGGTGGAGATCTCGCTGGTGCTGCTCATCGTCAAAGACGCTGCAGCCGTGTTGATCTCTCCTGTGGCACTCTTGATGGCAGAACCACCATTCATGGTCACCGCATCCGCGGTGATGGTCACGTTCCCGCTGCCGGCCACGTTGATCCCTGTACCATTCAGCGTCAGTGCCTTGCTGGTCAGAACGCAAGAACCGCCGGTGCTGGTCAAGCTGGCCAGCGCAACGTCGCCACCAGATGTCACGTTGATATCGCCACTCGTGCTGCCCAATGTGGACAGAGTGGCAGCCCCGGTCACGGTCGCATCGATCCGACCCGAAGTGGTACCGAGTACCGCTGCCGTCTCCATGGAGAGGTTGCCGGCCACCTGGATGTTAATGTCGCCACTGTTGGTGACATTAACACCCTGACGCGCCAGGGTGGTATTCCCGTCCAATTTGAGATGGATATTCCCCGTCGTGGTCTGAGCAGACAGGGTTGTCGCCGTGACATTCAAGGGGGCCAGCAGGCTGCCGATGCCCTGTTCGGAAGTCAGACGTACATCACTGGCCGTAATCTGCTGAGCCACGCTGCCAAGGGATGAAAACGTGAGTGTCGTTCCCGAAAGATCCAAAGTGGCCACATTCAGTCGCACCGTCTGAGCCCCCGCGATTTCGGTCATCGTCAAGGCACCGCCACTGACCTTGATGCCGGGCGCGGTTTGACCGGTAACGGGTGTGCTCAACTCCAGACGCTGCACACCACCGAAATGGACCGTATCGTTGCCACCCACCAACAGACCATTGCCGAAATCGACGTTGGTACTCGTGCCCGTCAACACCAGTGCAGGTTCTGTCGTCCCCTCCGTGCGAATGCCTCCGAGAAATTGCACGTGAGCGGCATTGCTGATGAAGAGATGTCCACCGTTACGCATGACCACCTGATCGGTAAAGATCACCGAACCTGTCGCTGCAATGGAGATGTCACCCTCGACATACAAACGATCATTGAACGTGACATTCTGGCCTCCCGTGATGACCAGACCTTCCAGGTCGGCCAGGCTATCGACACGCAGCGAAAATCCGGATGCCACCCCTTCCAGGTCACCCAAGCTAGAGCGGGAGGCGCTCAGGAGATCACCGACCTGGTATCCGCCACCCAGGGAATCCAACACAACACCGGTTACAATACCACCCTCCACCGTGACGGTTGCCGTGGCCGATGCGCCAGAACCACCGGTCAGGCTGACCTTGGTGTAAACACCGGACTTGTACAATTGCCCACCAGACACGATCGTCACACCGCCCACACCATCGCCAATCCGACCATCGACGGCCATTCCGTGTCCATGACCATCCAGGGTGAGCACATCGTGGTCGCCCAGGCCACCATTGATGCGACCGGATATGGCCATGTCGGCCACCGCATCGGCACCAACCCCCAGCGTGACGGCACCGTTGATCTTCAAGGAGTCGTCCAGCACCAACTCCTGGCTCATGGTCAGTACGGTACCGTCGTTGAGAGTCGTGGTGTTGCCAGAACCATAGATCTGCAAGGAGGTACCTTTCAGGGTACCATCAATGGCGATTTCACCTCCCGTGCCCTGCGCCATCAGCACCAGGGGCGTGTTCAGAGTCAAGGTCGAACCGGGTTGTCCGATATCAATCGGGTTGGAACCACCATCCGAGCCCAGAACCAACGACGGCAGATTTTTCGCCGCCAGGGATTGCGGATCGATCTGCACGCCGCCATCCTCTGAATTGCCACCCAGACGGATGGGCGTGGTCGAATTGCTGGGGACGATCTGCAAGGCGTAGCTGGAATCGATCCGGGAGAGATCGACGATCCCCTCCGTGGCTGCCACGGAACGCACGCTGCCTGGCAAGATGAACTCTGCCGTGCTGCCATCGTCCTCATACGTATAGAGCGCGCCAGAGAGGATCACACGGCTCGGATCCACGCCGCTCAAGTCAAACGCATTCGCATACACGTCACCCTCGATGCTCAAGCGTTCAGCCGTGATCTTCAACGTTGTCCGAGAACCCAGGTCGATTTTGCTCTCCTCCAAGGCAACCAGACGAACAGTGTCCCCCTTGATGCTGAGGGTTCCCAGTGTGTCGTCCCAGAAAATCTGCTCCACGCCACTGATCAACTGGCCTGACCCCAATTGGATGAGGTTCTTGCTCGGACTGGTGTCCACCGGTTTGAGTTGAATCTCCAGGGTGTCGTCGCTCAACTGGCCATGGTCATCCTGCAGATCCATGGTACGGAGCGA
>JADGAY010000090.1 GCA_015231775.1 Magnetococcales bacterium
TGAAAATATTGGAATTTTTCCCACAAAAAAAGCCGCTCTGGAAGGGCGGCTTTTTTGTTGAGAATACCTTGTAAAACTTTAATGGTGAGCCGTACAGGAGTCGAACCTGTGACCCGCAGATTAAAAGTCTGCTGCTCTACCAACTGAGCTAACGGCCCATCCGCTTCGCGCTGAAAGGGGGTTGTCGTGGGTACGACAGGTTGCCATTTTCAGCGTAATCAATAAACCACCATGATAGCACGTGCCGCAGACCGTGTGAACCGGAATTGTGTGTGTCGGGCGATTTTTTTTGGCGGCAGTGCCCGATTGGGATTCCAGGGGGTCACGGGTGGTGGGGCCGCGCCTTTCGGGGTCGCGCCTGAACGCCTCCCAAAGCTTCAGGATGCAAGGAAAAAATGCCTCCTCCCCGGTTGTCCCGCTCGCCTACATCTCATCCATCCAGGCCATCTGGAGCGCTTCCAGGATCTTTTCGTTGCAGCGTTGCGGCGTATCGTCGAAGCCGGGAAGCTCCATCACCCACCCCATCAGCTCCGTGAAACGCACCCCCATCGGATCCTGTTCCGGCATGGAGTCGGCCAGGGCCATGGCGATTTCATGGGTATCGGTCCATTTCATGAGCGGGCTCCCTTCTTGTCCACGCTGATGTTGATCGAATAGGGCGGAATGGTCACCACCAGACCATCCAATGTGTCGTCCAGAATGATCTGACACCCGAGACGACTGGTCGAGGTCAGGCCAAACGCCTTGTCGAGCATGTCCTCCTCGCGCTCATCCGCCGGGTCCAGACGATCGATCCACTCCGGGGCCACGATCACATGACAGGTGGAACAGGCCAATGCCCCCTCGCACGCCCCCTCCAGGGGGATGCCGTGATGGTGGGCCACCTCCAGAAGCGAGTCGCCAGCCTCGGCCTCCACGGTGCGGTTGTCGGGCAAAAAGGTTACCTGGATCATGTCGTCACCTCGATCGTTCATGCAAAATCATCCACCTTGCGACCGGTCATCGCCTTCTGCAAGCTCCGGTCCATGCGCCGTTGGGCAAAAAAGCGCGTCTGGAGATCCATTCGGCTCACCTGCTCGTTGATCCGCTCCGCCGAATCACCCTGGGTCGTCTCCCAGAGGGTCACCATCACCCCCTTGACCTGTTGGGTCTCCGCCTCGTTCAACAGGTCGCCATCCTCGCGCAGGGCCGCTTCCGCCGCGGCCAGCACCCGATTGGCCTCCACCCGCGCCTCGTTGAGCAGACGGGCACGCATATCCGACTCGCCATGGCGCATCGCATCCCGCAACATGTCGGCGATCTCGTCGTCCGTCAGGCCATAGGAGGGCTTGACCGCGATCGATTGCTCCACGCCGGTGGTCTCCTCCCGGGCCGAGACCGTCAGCAGTCCATCCGCGTCCACCTGGTAGGTGACCCGGATGCGCGCCGCGCCGGCGGTCATGGGGGGGATGCCGCGCAACTCGAAGCGGGCCAGCGAGCGGCATTGACTGGCCAGCTCCCGTTCCCCCTGCACCACATGCACCGCCATGGCGGTCTGGCCATCCTTGAAGGTGGTGAACTCCTGGGCGCGGGCGGTGGGAATCGGCGTGTTGCGCGGCACGAGCTTCTCCACCAGATCGCCCATGGTCTCGATGCCGAGTGAGAGGGGCGTCACATCCAGAAGCAGCATCTCGGATGGGGTGTTGCCGCTCAGCGCCTCGGCCTGATGGGCCGCCCCCAGGGCCACCACCTGATCCGGATCCAGATCCACCAGCGGCTCGCGGGCGAAAAACTCCGCCACCATGCGCCGCACCAACGGCACCCGTGTCGATCCGCCCACCAGCACCACCCCTTGCAGGGCCTCCGGGGCGACCCCGGCATCCTTCAACACCCGCCGGCAGATGGGAATCGTGCGCCATGCCAGATCGCGGATCCCCTGTTCGAACGCTTCGCGGGTCAATGTTTCGGGCTGGTTGGGGGGTGTGGCGCCTGGCAAATCGAACGAGACCGTCTCCTCGCTGGAGAGACGCTCCTTCAGCTCCCGCGCCAGTTTGCGACAGCTCTGGATCAGGGTTGGATCCGGATCGGCGATCCCCATTCTGGTCAGCAGACGCTCGACGATCCACTGATCCAGATCATCGCCGCCCAGGGCCGAATCCCCGCCCGTGGCCATCACCTGGAACAGCCCTTTTTCCAGTTTCAACAACGAGATGTCGAAGGTGCCGCCCCCCAGGTCATAGATGGCGTAGAGCCCTTCGTGGCCCTTGTCCAGGCCGTAGGCCAGGGCGGCGGCGGTGGGTTCGTTGAGCAGACGCAGCACCTCCAGGCCGGCCACGCGGGCGGCATCCTTGGTGGCCTGGCGTTGCGCGTCGTCGAAATAGGCCGGCACCGTGATCACCGCGCCCTGGAGTTTTCCGCCCAGGGCCTCTTCGGCGCGCTGTTTCAGCAGTTTGAGGATCTCCGCCGACACCTCGACCGGAGAGACTTTGACCTCGCCCGCCAGAATGCGCACCATCCCCCCTTCACCGGCCTCCAGGGCGTGGGGCAGGGCGCCGGAGCGGTTGCGGATCTCCTCCACGCCGCGTCCCATGTACCGTTTTACCGAGGCGATGGTGGATTCCGGGTGTTGGACCAACCGCTCTCGGGCCGGCCAGCCGACCAGCACCGACCCCTTGGGACCGTAGTGGACCACCGAGGGGATGGCCTGGATTCCCGCTTCGTCCGGGATGCACAAAGGGGTGCCATCGATGGTGATGGCCGCCACCAGGGAGAAGGTCGTGCCCAGGTCGATGCCGACCACCCGCTTGCGGCTCTGGGGGGTGTTCTCGTGGGGGAGGGGCGATTGTCCGGGTTCGGTGATGTCGAGCAGAATGTCCATGGGTGCTTGGTTGCCTGATCGTGACGGGGGTGACCAACGATGGGTGGATTCCGGAAAGGGTGGATGCTCCCGGACGCCTCCTGATTGGAGCCGAAACTACGCATCCGGATCGAACGCCCGATCCTCCAGACGATCCAACTCCTCCAGATAGCGCCGGTGATAGCGCATCCGATCCAGATGACGGTTGATTTCGGCCAGGGTGGAGTCGTCGTTGACGCGAAACAGAGCCGCCACGCGCGCCACTTCGGACTCCAGACGCCGCCGGGCATCGGTTTTCAGGGAGGCCAGGCGGGGGATGGCGTCGGACGCGCGGGTATCCACGGACTCCAGGGCCTCGCGCAGCTCCATGACCTCCTCGAGAAACTCCGGATCCATCGGCGCGCGGTCCGCGTGCCACCCGGCCAGCCGCAACAGGTAGCTGGCGCGGGCGACCGGATCGTTCAAGGTCTGCCAGGCTTCGTTGATGCGGGTGGTCCACTCCAGGGAGAGTCGGCGTTCCGTGCCCGAGCGATGGGCGAAGAAGTCCGGATGGAGCTGTTTTTGCAGTTCGCGATAGCGCCGCTACAGGGCGGACAATTCCGGCTCGAAGGTCGGAGAGATGTCAAAGAGCTGAAAAAAATCCTCGCCCGCCACGGGCGGCAGGATCGTCCGACAGGTGGTGCAAAAGAGTCCCGCCGGGGTCGGACCCCGGCAGGACCAGCAGAGCATGGGTGCGTTGGCGATCATCACACCTTGAAGGATTCGCCGCAACCGCAGCGTTCCTTCTCCTTGGGATTGCTGAACTTGAACCCCGACTTGAACGGCGAGGAGTCGAAATCCACCAGGGTGCCGTCGAGGAGCACCGCCGACTTGCCGTCGATCACCACCTTGACCCCGAACGATTCATACACCTGATCCGATTCGTCCACCACATCGGCATACTCCAGTTTGTAGGAGAATCCCGAACAGCCGGCGGTGGAGGTGCCGATGCGGATCGCCGCATCCGGGGTGCCGCGCTTGGTCAGCATGGCCTTGGCCTGTCGGGCGGCCCGTTCGGTCAAGGAGACTCCTGCTTGGGTGGTGGTCATGGTGTCAGGCTCCCTTTTGCTTGCTTCGGTAGTCGGCCACCGCGGATTTGATGGCATCCTCGGCCAGCACCGAACAGTGGATCTTGACCGGTGGCAGGGCCAGCTCGTCGGCGATGTCCTTGTTCTTGATCGTCAGCGCCTCGTCGATGCTCTTCCCCTTGACCCATTCGGTCACCAGCGAGGAGGCGGCGATCGCCGACCCGCAGCCGAAGGTTTTGAACTTGGCGTCATCGATGATCCCATCCTCGTTGACGCGGATCTGCAGTTTCATCACATCGCCGCAGGCCGGCGCGCCCACCATGCCGGTGCCGACCTGGGCATCGCCCTTGTCGAGGCTGCCGACATTGCGTGGATTCTCGTAATGATCGAGCACTTTTTCATTGTAGGCCATCTTGGTCTCTCCAATCGTCCATTTGCGTTGCAGACGGTTTTGTCAGGTTCTAATGCGAGGCCCATTTCAGGGTACTCAGGTCCACACCCTCCTGGACCATCTCCCACAACGGGGACATCCCGCGCAGTTTGTTCACGGCACCGACCACGATGCCGATCACATGCTCCACCTCCTCGGCGGTGGTGAAGCGGCCCAGGCCGAAGCGGATCGAGGTGTGGGCCAGCTCCTCGTCCACCCCCATGGCGCGCAGCACATAGGAGGGTTCCAACGACGCCGAGGTGCAGGCCGATCCCGAGGAGACCGCCACCTCCTTGATGGCCATCATCAACGATTCGCCCTCGACGTAGGAGAACGAGATGTTCAGATTGCCCGCCACCCGTTGCACCGGATCGCCGTTGAGGGCCACATGGGTCAACTGGCCCATGATGCCGTCCCGAAGACGATCCCGCAGGGCCAGCAGACGTGGGGTTTCGCTGGCCATCTCCTCTTGGGCGAGGCGACAGGCCTCGCCGAGTCCCACCAGCAACGGGGTGGGGAGGGTGCCGGACCGCATGCCGCGTTCGTGTCCGCCGCCGTGCATGAACGGTTTGATGCGCACCCGGGGCTGACGTCGCACATACAGGGCGCCGATCCCCTTGGGACCGTAGATCTTGTGGGCCGAGATCGACAACAGGTCGATGTTCATGGCATTGACGTCGATCGGGATCTTGCCGACCCCCTGGGCTGCGTCGCAGTGAAAGAGAACCTTTTTCGACCGGCACAGACGTCCGATCGCCTCGATGGGCTGGATCACGCCCACCTCGTTGTTGACCGCCATGACCGAGACCAGCGTGGTTTTCGGGGTGATGGCGGCCTCCAGGGTGTCCAGGTCGATCAGGCCGTTGGTTCCGACCGGCAGGTAGGTGACCTCGAAGCCGTCGGATTCCAGATGGCGACAGGTGTCGAGCACCGCCTTGTGTTCGGTGGTGGGGGTGATGATGTGGTTGCCCTTGTCGCGGTAGAACTGCGCCACCCCCCAGATGGCCAGATTGTCCGATTCCGTGGCTCCGGAGGTGAAGACGATCTCGCGGGGATCGGCGCCGATGCTGCTGGCGACCTGTTTGCGGGCGGTGGTCACCGCTTCGTCGGCCTCCCAGCCGTAGGCATGGGAGCGCGAGGCCGGATTGCCGAACTTCTCCACGAACCAGGGCAGCATGGCATCGAGAACCCGTGGATCCACCGGGGTCGTGGCCTGATAATCCATGTAGATGGGGTGTTTCATGCGAAGGCACTCCCTTTGCGCAGGCGGTCCACGGACCGCTGAAAGGCTGATATGAAGGAATCCACCATCGTCTCGGTCGTCTCCCAGCCGAGACTGATGCGTACCATGCCGCGGGTTGCTTCCGGCGTCCATCCCATGGCCAGGGGTACATGGGAGGGGCTGTTCTTGCCCGACGCGCAGGCCGCTCCACTGCTGATGGCAAAGCCGGCCAGATCGAGGGTCATCACCAGGGTTTCGCCATCCACGCCAGGGATGAGCAGGGCGGTGGTATTGGGCAGACGTTCCGCGCCCGCGCCAAGGATGATCGCATCTGGTACGCTTTTCAACAGTTCATTTTCCATTTTCCCACGTAATGCCGTGGTGTGACGGGCCTCCTCCTCGATCCGTCCCGCCAATTGGCCGGCCAGGGCCGCGAAACCGGCGATGCCGGGGAGGTTCTCCGTGCCGGAGCGGCGACCGCGCTCCTGGCCGCCCCCGAGCAGCAGCGGCGCCAGTTGGAGCGCGGCGCCGACGATCAGCGCCCCGCACCCCTTGGGCCCTCCCGACTTGTGGGCCGACAGGGTGATCAGGTCCGCGCCCAGGGTATCCACCCCCAGGGGGCGTTTGCCGAACCACTGGGTGGCATCGCAATGAAACGGCACCTTGGCCGTCCGACACAACGCCCCGATGGCCTCGATCGGTTGCAGCACCCCGGTTTCGTTGTTGGCCGCCATGATCGACACCAGGCGGGTATCCGGGGTCAGGGCCCGTTGGATCTCGTCCGGAATCACCCGACCCTGGGAATCCACCGGCAGACGGATCACCCGCATGCCGCGCGCCTCGAGCCGCTCCAGGGGGTTGAGCACCGAGGGGTGCTCGACGGCGCTGGTGAGGATGGTTCCCTGGCACCCTGCCGCCTCGGCCACCCCGAAGAGGGCCAGATGGTTGGACTCGGTGCCGCCACTGGTGAAGATGACCCGGCTCTCATGCACCCCCGCCAGTCGCGCCAGTGCGCGTCGCGCGTCGTCGAGGAGTTGGCGGGCGCGCCGTCCCGGTCCGTGCACCGAAGATGGGTTGCCGTGGATGGTGGTCATGGCGGCCATCATCGCTTCGGCAACCCCCGGACGGGGTGGGGAGGTGGCGTTGTGATCCAGGTAGATCATGCCAGAAAGCCGTGTCCGGCGGTTGGCCCCAGGGTGCCGGCGCGGATCTCCTCGATCAGGGTGCCCAGATGGATCGACTCCAGATAGCTGTTGATGTGGGTGCCGACCCGCTCCCAGAGGTGATGGGTGATGCAGCGGGTGGATTTGCGACACCCTTCCGGATCGTTCTCATCGCAGGAGGTGGCCTTGATCGGTTCGTCCACGGCGCGAATGATGTCGGCCACGCTGATGGTCGAGGGGGGCGCCACCAGCAGATACCCGCCGCCCGGTCCGCGCACGCTGCGCACCAGTCCCCGTCGCCGCAACTTGGCGAAGAGCTGTTCCAGGTAGGAGAGGGAGATATCCTGGCGCTTGGAGATGTCGATCAGCGCGACCGGGGTGTGGGACTCCTGGCAGCACAGATCCAGCATGGCGGTGACCGCGTAGCGTCCCTTGGTGGTGAGTTTCATGGCTTCCCCCTGTTGTTTTCATCCGGAATGATCGGATTGTGTCCCATCAGAACTTTTTTCTCCTGTTCCAGTTGCTTGACCCGTTCATCCAGGTGTCGCACCTGATCGAGCAGACAGGTGACCGCCTTGCCCACCGGATCGACCATCGCGCCGCTGTTCTGGCCGTAGGATGAGAAAGAGTCGTTGGCCGCGGTGGCCTTGAATTTCGACATCACCAGGCGTCCCGGCACGCCGACCACGGTGGTGTCGGAGGGCACATCGCTTACCACCACCGCGTTGGAGCCGACCCGCGCGTTGGCGCCGATGGTGATCGGACCGAGGATCTTGGCCCCGGCACCCACCACCACGCCGTTGCCGAGGGTGGGGTGACGTTTGCCGACGTTCCAGCTCGTGCCGCCCAGGGTGACCCCATGGTAGAGGGTGACGTCATCGCCGATATGGGTGGTTTCGCCGATCACCACCCCCATGCCGTGATCGATGAAGAAGCGTTGACCGATCGTGGCCGCCGGATGGATCTCGATGCCGGTCAAAAGCCGGGTGAGATGGGCGAAAAAGCGGGCCAGGAGGCGGAAGTTCCGATTCCACAGCCAGTGGCACAGCCGATAACCGAGGATGGCGTGGAGACCCGGATAGCAGAGGATCACCTCCCAGAATCCGGTGGCGGCTGGATCCCGCTGGAAGATCACCTCGATATCCTGTTTGATCCGTTGAAACATGGTGGCCGTCCCGTGGGGCTTGGTAGGTCGGTTAAGAATCTGGATCACGGCTTATATGCGGGAATGCTCATACTCGACGCGCGGCAGATACTTTCTCTAAATCCGATCCTTTCTGTCAAGTATTAGTTCCTCAATTGCACAAAAAAAAACCTGGACAAAAGGGTGGACAGCCGGGTGAGGGTTGTGATAGCCATATTTTGCAAAACGATAATGGAGATCGAAAAATCAACCAATCATGCATGGATTCCACCTCAACGACTCAACATTCAGACAGGCAAACCGGGGGCAGAAGCATGGACGCCTTGCGCAAAGCAGGTAATAATGTTATTCTCTTTTTGGAGCTTTTGCTTAACAAAGGATTTGAAAATCGATTAAACCCATTCTACCATCTCGGATCGCTGACATTCTTTTTCTTTTGGATCGTCTTGGTCTCCGGTATCTACATCTTCATCTTCTTCGAGACCAACGTCGCCGGTGCCTACCCGTCGGTGGAGTACATCACCCACGAGCAGTGGTGGCTGGCCGGCATCATGCGCAGTCTCCACCGCTACGCCTCGGACGCGGCGGTGATCTCCATTTTCATCCACATGTTCCGGGAGCTGTTCCGGGATCGCTATCGCGGGGTGCGTTGGTTTTCGTGGTTCACCGGCGTGCCGACCTTGTGGCTGGTGGTGGTGTTGGGCATCACCGGTTACTGGCTGGTGTGGGACCAGTTGGCCCAATACGTGGCCCTGGCCACCGCCGAGATGATGGACTGGATTCCGCTGATCCCGAGCACCATGGTGTTCAACTTCCTGGACGGGCAGATCACCGACCGGTTCTTCACCCTGATGGCCTTCTTGCATCTGTTGGGATTGCCGATCGGCCTGGTCTTTCTGCTCTGGACCCATGTGAGCCGCATCAGTCAGATCGACTTCAATCCGCCCCGCGCCTTGGCCATCGGCGCCTTTCTGACCCTGTTGGCCCTCTCCCTCATCAAGCCGGCGGTCAGCCATGCCCCGGTACAGGCCGGTCATGCGCCGGTGGTGCTGCATCTGGACTGGTTCTATCTCAACATCTACCCGCTGGTGGATGTGTTGGGGCCGGGTTGGGCCTGGTCGATCTCCACCGGCCTCACCCTGCTGTTGATGATGTTGCCGTGGCTCCCCTCCAAGAAGGAGAAACCCTGCGCGGAGGTGGAACTCACCCAGTGTCACGGGTGCGGTCAGTGCGCCAAGGATTGCCCGTATGGCTCCATCTCCATGCAGCGGCGCACCGATGGCAAGAAGTTCCCGTTCGAGCCCGCGGTCAATCCGACCTTGTGCACCGCGTGCGGCATCTGTAGCGGATCGTGCGTCTCCTCGAACCCCTTCCGCATGACCAACACCACCTTGAAGAGCGGGATCGAGATGCCCTGGTTCACGGTCGATGCGCTGCGCCAGGAGGTCACGGCCAAGCTTTCCGCCCTGACAGGGGAGAACCGGGTGATGCTCTTCGGCTGCGAGCATGGGGTCGATGTCTCCACCATGGGGCAAGCGGGGGTGGCGGTGGTGAACCTGCCGTGCAGCGGCATGCTGCCGCCGTCGATGGTCGATTATGTGCTCAAGAACGGCGCGGACGGGGTGTTCATCACCGGATGTCGGAATGGGGACTGCTATCACCGCTTCGGGAATCTCTGGACCGAGCAGCGTCTCTCCGGCGAGCGCGAACCGAAGCTGTTGAAACGGGTGGAGAAGAGTCGGGTGACCGAATTCCGCGTCTCCAACTCTTCGGGTGAACGCGCCGAATTGACGCGTCGGTTGGAAGCGTTTCGTCGCTCCCTGCAACCCTCGGCCTGAACCTTTCGACTTCGGAGCGTCCCGACATGCCCAAGACTTTTTCGGCTTTCATGGTGCAGTTCATCGCCTATGCCTGTTTTTTTGGCGTGATTTTCGTGCTCTCCACCTCGCCGGCCTATGAGTATCTCAAGCCGGGTCAGGCCGAGGTGAAACTGGCTTTCAAGCACACGTCGCAGCGTGAGCAGGCGTGTCACGAGATGACCCCCGAGGAGTTGCAGAAACTCCCGCCCAACATGCGCAAACCCAAGGATTGTCCGCGCAAGCGCGCGCCGATCTACATCGAACTGTTGCTCGACGACACGTTCCTGGCCCAGCGTACCTTCATCCCGCCCGGCGTCAGTCAGGATATGTCCACCTTCGTCTACGCCAAGTTCAGTCTGCCCGCCGGCGAGCACAAGCTGACGGTGCGCATGCGCAACCGGCTGCACGACGACAACGGCTTTGATTTCATCGAGGAGACCCGGCGCAACTGGAAGCCTGGGCAAGGGATCCGCATCGAGTTCGACGAGAGTGTGGACCGGTTCGTGATTCAATGAGCAGGTGAACCGATTTGTAAGTTTGTGGTGATTCTGGTTTGAGGATGGCCGGTGGTGTTTGTCGCCACCGACGTAAAAAAACGGGACCCGTGCGCGGATCCCGTTTTTTTTACGCGCTCAGTTCCATCACGGGGCCTTGGGTGGCGTCGGCTGAGGGGCTTCCGGCTGGCGTGTCTGGCCCTGTTCCTGTTTGGGCTCCTCGGGCGCGTCGGTCAGAAAGCGGATCGCCGAGAAGGTTGCCGTGGCGAGAGAGAAGATGATCACGAAGAAGATGACCGACCGATAGGGGAGAACCTCCCCCCGCGCCCGTTCGATGTGACCCAGAATGCGCTCCGAGATCAGATAGAGCGCCCCGCCGATGATCGTGAAGTAGATCAATTCCATTTATTTCGTCCGTCTTGACTGTTGTGGAAGGAGGTGTTGTGGAGGGGGGCATGCGGCGATTGGTCACCCGCGCCGCCCCCCAATCCATCTCCTTGACAGGGGTGTTCGTGGCCCGCCACGGAGAGCTTCAAGGCGGTATCTTACGATTATTCAATCGGTTTTTTCCAGTCCAAATCTGCGACGAAAAAAATTGATCAAGGTCAATTTACAAAATTTTCTTTATCACGGTGAAAAAAAACAGACAAACTTGATCAAGGTCAAGTCAATATGAGGACGACAGCGTTAGAGTCCAGAATGACCACCTGGATGAAGTCGAACGGAGTGTCGGGAATGGAGACTCCGGTCATGCGCAAGAGCAACGTGGATGCCCGTGATTCGGGGATCCGCAGGATGTGGACTCCAAACCTCAATCGGGAAAGATTCCCACATGGGAAACCAAGAAAGTCAACACAATCAGCCCCGTTCCTACGGACTCCAGACTCCGGGCACCAAGGGGGTCAAGGGCACGAAACGCTATGCCATGGTCATCGACCTGCGCAAATGCATCGGTTGCATGTCCTGCTCGATCGCTTGCAAGACCGAATACGGCCTGCCGTTGGGGGTCTGGCGCACCTGGGTGAAGGTCGTGGACAAGGGGAGCTACCCCAACACCAAGCGCATCTTCATGCCGCGCCTGTGCAACCACTGCGACTACCCGGTTTGCGTGCGCAACTGTCCGACCCAGGCCACCTACAAGCATGAGGACGGTTTTGTCCTGCAACGCTACAACCGTTGCATCGGCTGCCGCACCTGCATGGTCGCCTGCCCCTACAACGCGCGCCATCTGCTCCCGGAAAAACGGACCGATGGCAACCTGCCGCGCATGGTGGTGGACAAGTGCACCTTCTGCATCCACCGGGTCAAGAAGGGGTTGGTTCCCTCCTGCGTGCAGGCCTGCGTGGGCGGGGCACGCATCTTCGGGGACATGAACGACCCGCAAAGCGAGGTCTCGCGTCTGATCGCCACCGAAACCGTCACCGTGCTCAAGCCCGAGCTGGGCACCAGTCCCACGGTCTACTACGTCGGCGCCGACTGGGAGATCATGGACGAACCCCACAGCTACACCAACCGGACCCGCCAGGTCGTGGAAGAGTTCAACGACTTCAAGCGCAATCACAAGGGCGATGCCTTCGCCGACATCATCGAGGGCGAACCCTTGATGGCCGAGGTCGGCAAGAACTGGATCGGCTACTTGAAGACGATCCCCCATAAGGCCAAAGAGACCTTGAACGCCTTCAAGATCTTTCTCTTCGACTAAAGGATCCGCGCATGGAAGAGAGCATCGTCACCTTCAATGCCTTCCACCACGTAGCGTGGGGCACGACCATTTCGGTCTACTTCTGGCTGGTGGGCGCCAGTGCCGGATCGTTCGTGATCTCGAGCTTCGGCTGGGTGTTCGGCATCAAGCGCTACAAACCCTTGACCATGACCGCCTCGGTCACGGCCATCATCATGCTGCTGCTGGTCCCCTTCCTCTTGACCTGGGACTTGGGCAAACCGATCCGTTTCATCTATCTCCTGATTCCCGGCTACTGGCACAGCACCGGCCCCATGGCCTGGGGTACCATGCTGATCTGTCTGTATCCGATGTCGATGATGGTCTACAGCTACTTCGTCATCAAACACGACCAGACCTTTGCGCGGATTTTC
Organism: Magnetococcales bacterium; assembly: GCA_015231775.1. Lineage (GTDB taxonomy): Bacteria > Pseudomonadota > Magnetococcia > Magnetococcales > Magnetaquicoccaceae > Magnetaquiglobus. The sequence goes on from JADGAY010000090.1 coordinate 12,310, forward strand.
GGCATCGTGGCCATCGTGCTGGCCCTCTCCACCCACTGGTATACCGGCGTGGTGATGGAGCTTAATCCGGGACGCTTCTTGAACCATACCGCCTTGGCGCCGCTGTTGTTTTTGACCGGTGCCTTCATCTCCGGCATCGGGCTGATGAACGTCATCGTCTTCATCCGCAATGGGCTGGTGCGGGCCGAGAACCGCTTCGACTGGGCATTGGTCCACGAGATGGCGCAGTTCATGATGTATGGAATCG
>JADGAY010000091.1 GCA_015231775.1 Magnetococcales bacterium
GGCAGGCGCGAACGTGGCGCGTTTGGGGGCCAACGGGGCGCATTTCTGTCGTGGCTATGTCTGGAGCTGGCACCGGCCAGGAGTTGCATGCAGCCTTATGCGTAAGATTTATTTCCGCGCCATATTTAACATCTTTAGATATTGATTATATAAACTTTCCATCAAACCGGACCCGGGTTCGCATCTGTCTCTCATTCTCCGCAACCAAATTTACCATCGAACAGGTCCAGCATAAGGAGTCAATGATATTCTTCCAATATTATTGCGTTAAGTGAGTCCGGAATTTCCGGACTCACCCAGGGCGGGTCCACAGGTTTTGGAGAATGGGGGCGAGGAGAGAAGGAGAACCGCCGATTTCGACTCCCGCGAGTCCGGCTTCTGACCGAGTGCGTTTTCGAACCATGCCGCGTAACACTTGGAAAAATTGGACTTTTTCGCATACGCAAAAGCCGCCCGGTGGGGCGGCTTTTGCAACGAGAAAACCTCATACAACTTTAATGGTGGGCCCACCAGGATTCGAACCTGGGACCGACCGGTTATGAGCCGAAAAGGCTATCGCCGATTGAGCCATCCGAGAGAGGTGGCCAGATTATCCTTGAATAAATAATAGGTTACGGCTTACTAAGCGCCATTGGGCGCTTACCCTTGCTCGTGTGCTTGGCGGCTCACAGCTTAGAAGTGTCCCGGTGGACTCCTGTAAATGTCAAACTGTTACTGTCACCCCGGCATAGCCGGGGGTTTACCTGTTTTAATTAAAGGAATGAGTTGAGCCAAAATCAGACAGACCGATAAAAAAAATCAACGCCTACCCCTCGGCCAACAACCGCATCAACTCCTCGGGGGAGATGTTGACCGCAGTCTGCCCGCCATCGAGCAACCCGTCGGCCAGGTCGCGTTTGTGGCGGTGCAGGTCCACGATCTTCTCCTCGATGGAGTCGCGGATCACCAACCGATAGACCGTCACCGGGCGCTGCTGTCCGAAACGGTGGGCGCGGTCCGAGGCCTGATCCTCGACCGCCGGATTCCACCAGGGATCCATGTGAATCACATAATCCGCGGCAGTCAGGTTCAACCCCAATCCCCCGGCCTTCAGGCTGATCAGGAACAGATCCCCCACCCCGGCCTGAAACGCCTCCACCGCCTCGCGCCGCGCGGCGGGCGGGGTGGAACCGTCCAGATACTGATAGACAAGCTTCTGCCGATCCAGCATCTCCCGGATGATGGCCAGATAACTGGTGAACTGACTGAACACCAGCACCTTGTGTCCATTGGCCAACAACTCCTCGAGCACCTCCGCGAACAACGCCACCTTGGCCCCCGGCAACCCGCACTCGGGAACCACCAGCGCCGGATGACAACAGGCGCGTCGGAGACGGGTGATCTCGGCGAGGATCTGGAAGCGCCGATCCTCATCGGGGCCCTGGATGGCGCTCAACCGCTCCACCGCGTTGCGACGCAGCGCCTCGTAGAAGGCCCGTTCCTGGTCGTCCAGCTCCACCCGCAAGGTGATCTCGGTGCGCGGCGGCAACTCCTCGAGCACCTGACTCTTCAAACGCCGCAGCACAAAGGGTCGAATGAGACTCTTCAACCGCAGACGCGCCTCGTCGTTGCCGTCCCGCTCGATCGGTCCGGCGAAACGCTTGTTGAACCGCTCCAGCGAGCCCAACAGACCGGGATTGAGAAAGCGGAAGATGTTCCACAGCTCGCCCAGATGGTTCTCCACCGGGGTTCCCGTCGTGACCATGCGGAATCCCGCCGACAGCTCCATCACCGCCTTGGAGCGCTTGGTCATGCGGTTCTTGATCGCCTGCGCCTCGTCGAGCACCAGCGAATGCCATTCGATGGCCGCGAACCGCTCCGACTCGTTCTGCAACAGGCCGTAGCTGCACACCAGCAGATCGAACGGTCCCAACCCATCCAACTGCTCCTGGCGATCCGCGCCGCCGAACATCCGCACGTTCAGGGTGGGGGCCCAACGCCGGGACTCATCCAGCCAGTTCATGCAGACCGAGGTGGGGGCCACCACCAGCGCCGGCCCGTTCGGGGCCCGCGCCACCAGCAACGCCAACGCCTGCAAGGTCTTGCCCAGCCCCATGTCGTCGGCCAGACAGGCCCCCGCGCCCCAGGAGGCCAACCGCAGCAACCAGCGCACCCCCTCTTTCTGATATTCACGCAGCTCGGCGGTGAAGGTGGAAGGGATCTCCGGCACCCAGTCGTTCACGCGCCGCAACCGTTCGATCTGCTCGGCCCAGGCCGGGTCGATCCACCCCTCGCCGGCCTCGCGCATCATCGGCTCCAGAGCGCCGATGGCCAACGGATGGACCTGACGCTTGGCCCCCGCGCCCTGGGTGAAGGCCTCGAGCTGGGAGAGCCGCTTGCGGAACTCCTCGGTCAAGGCCAGATAGCGCCCCTCGCCCAACGGCACGAAACGGCCCGCGCTCCCCTCCATGAGTTTCAGCAGCTCTTGCAGACCGATCACCCGCGTCTCGTCGATCCGCAACGCTCCATCCACCGCGAACCAATCCTTCTGCCGCTCGAACGACAGACGCATCGCCCCGATCGACAACGGACGACTCACCCGCAACCGTTCGCCCTCGGGCCACTCCGGCTCCACGCCGTCCTCCAGATCGTGCAGCTCGGACAACAGTTGCAAGCAGGACTCTGGATCGTCGAAGCTCCACTCCCATTCCCGATTGCGACTGGCATTAAGCGTCGGCGAGGTCTTGAGCACCCGTTCGGCGCGCTTGCGTTCCTCCACCAGATCCCGATGGGTCTGGGCGCGTCGTCCACCCACCTCGGCGATCAGGGTGGCCGCCCCCTCTCCGGGCGGCAGCCACGGTCCGTCATCCCCAAAGGGACGGGTCATGATCTTGATCCGCAACCCCTGATTGTACGGCAACACCTGCACCCGCGGCCTGGATGCCGCCTCCACCTCCGGCAGATGCTCGCCCACGCCGCCGATCCCGGATTGCAGGGTCGCCAGGGTGGAGAGTCCAGGCAGAATGCGCAACACCCGCTCCCGTTCCCCCGCCGGGATCTCCAACCCCTTGCCCAGGATGTCCGCCACCTCCTTGTGCCGGGGCAGGATCTCCACCACCCGACAGCGGGTCGGGGTCTCGCGGAGCGCATAGGCGCCGATGCGGGTGGCATCCTCGGAGAAGTGGATCAACAACCGCCCTTTCTCCTCGCGCACGCACAACTCCGGCTCCCCGACCACCACCTCCACGTTGACCGTCGGCTCCTCTTCCCAAAAAACCAGGGGATGACCCACCAGGAGCGGCAACAACCGATGCCCCTCCATGCGACTCTCGCGCACGCCGTAACGGTTGAAATCGACCTCCACCGCCGAACAGAGCTTGGCATCCTGGGGAGAGAGGCGACCCGGCATCAGGGTCAGGCCGCGCAAGGTGCGCTGCGTCAACACCCGACCGCGGGTCCACTCCCCCTTGGCGGTCATCTTCTGTTCCCGGGCGGTCACGAAACACTGCCCGTTCTTGGGAACGCTGACCAGCCAGATCAGACGGCTCGCCTCGCGGGGTTCGCCATCCTTGGCGCCGCCCTGGGAGTCGCGCAACTCGCCGGCCACATCCTCCAGCGCCTCCAGGGCCCACTCCCAGGTCTCCTTGGGGCGGAGCATCGCGACCACGCAGCGCGATTCGGTCACCTCCCGCCCCTCCAGGACGGCCAGCAACCCCGCCGCCTCCCGCGCCATCCACCGATGGCCGTTCATCTCGGCCAGTTCGATCAACTCCACCATCTCGGCCTGTTGCGCGCGTGCCTTGTCGGGCTCGACCCAATACTGGGCCAACACCTGAAAGAGACGTCCCGCCGCGGGCAGGGAACGGAGTGTCCGGTTGGTCGGACCGCTCACCACGTGGCGATGAATCGCCTGGACGAACAACTCTTCGTCCATGGGCAGGCTGTCGTCGCGCTCCAACCAGCTTTTGGCGGCGCGCACCCGGTTGTCCATCACCAGGGCCAGCGCGAACAACCCCTCGTAGGCCACACGCATCGGATCGTCCCCGGCGCGGAACACCCGATCCATGTACTCCATGGCGGTACGCCGATGCAGGCGGTTGCCGGTCTTGAGCAGGGCCAGGATGAAGTAAAGGGCGCTCGGGTGACGCAGGAAGAGTTTCTTGCCCTTGCCCTTGTTGTTCTTCTCGAAGGTGCGCTGATACTCCTCGAAGCTGGGGAGGGCCCGTTCATACTCCCCTTGCAGGGCGTGCCACCACCCCTTGAGGCAGAGCTGGTACTCGACGGGAAGCGACCCGCGCAGTATCGCGCCAGCCTCCTCCAACCGGTCGGAGAGCAGAAGCAGCACCACCAGCGCATGACGCAACAGCGGTCCAAGGGGCTCTTCGGCCAGATCGCGCCTGGCCTCGAGCACCGGGATGATCCCCTCGAAGGGGAGACAGCCACGGGTCACCTCGGCGATCAGACCGCCCAGCACCTCGGCTTGCAGAGCGGGAGCCCGCGCGGCAAACCAGTCGGGTCGGAACGGTTGCAGACAGAGACGCACCAGGAGCGAGGGGCGATCGAAATCCGGAAAGGCCCGTTCCGCCAAGTTCAGGAAGTAGCGTACCGGGTTGAAGTCGTTCGAGAACAATCCAATACGGATCTCCCGCACGCACAGATCCAAAGAGACCGCGCGGGCCATGCCCCAACTGTACTGGATCACGGCGGGGGTGGTCTCCTGGACCGCGGCCACCAGGGAGGCGAAGTTCTCCTCATCCTCCGCGAGCCGCTCCATCAACTCCCAGGAGATACCCGCCGGCATGCGCACGCCATTCACGCCACGGGTGATCTTCTCCTCGACGATCATCCCCTCGCCCCGCAGGATGACCAGGGCCATGTCGAGCTGGTGACTCAACCCCGCGCCACGGACCCCGGCGATGGCGGGGGCGCACTTCTGCAACGCCTTGAAAAGCTCGGTGCGGGTCACCGGCAGATAAAAGATGGCGATCAACCGAGCGATGCACAATTCAAGCGGGGAGAGTGAGGTCAAACGCGACTTGGCATCCATGGCGTTCACCCCTCGACCGTAGGACACCAGGGCCGCGCCAGACAGCGGTCGCAGGCCGGTTTGCGGGCCATGCAGACATGCCGACCGTGCAGGATCAGCCAGTGGTGGGCATGGAGAAGGAACGCCTCGGGGATGCACGCGAGTAGATCCCGTTCGACCGCCTCCGGGCTTTTGCCGGTGGAGAGTCCCAGCCGATGGGCGACCCGGAAGACATGGGTATCGACCGCCAGGGTGGGTTGGCCGAAGGCGATGTTCAGGACCACGTTGGCGCTCTTTCGGCCCACGCCGGGGAGGGCTTCGAGGGCGGCGCGCTCCGAGGGCACCTCGCCCCCGTGACGCTCGACGAGCAGACGACTTAACGCAAGAATGTTTTTCGCCTTGGTGTTGAAGAGCCCCAGGGAGCGGATCTGCCCGCGAATCGCCTCCTCGCCCAAGGCCACCATGGCCGCCGGATCCCCCGCCACGGCGAACAGGGGCGGCGTCACCCGGTTCACCCCCTGGTCGGTGGACTGGGCGGAGAGCACCACCGCCACCAGGAGTTCGAAGGGCGTGCGAAACAGCAAGGCTCCCTGGGGATGCGGATTGGCTTCCCGAAAGGCCTCAAACAGTGCGATAATGCGTGGGGTATCCATAACCGGACGATTATCCCCGAATCCCCGCCGATAGGCAAAGGAGTTCCATGACCGCGATCCTCGATAGCGTCTGTCCGCTCGATTGTCCGGGCACCTGCGCCCTGAAGGTTACCCTCGAAGATGACCGTCTGGTGGCCATCGACGGTCACCCCGACCATCCCCTCACCCGCAGGGTCATCTGCGGCAAGGTGGGGCGCTATCAAGAGATTCAGCACGGACCGCGCATCACCGAACCGCTGCTGCGCAAGGGTCCGAAGGGGCTCGGGGATTTCCGCCCCATCTCCTGGGACGAGGCCCTCGACCGCATCGCCACCCACTTGAACGCCCTGCGTCTTGATCCAGGTCCGGAATCGATCCTGACGGTCTATTACGGCGGCACCATGGGGGTGGTCCAGCGTCGCACCCACGACCGCCTCACCGCGCGGGCCGGCTTCTCCAGACTCGACGGCAACATCTGCTACGCCATCGGCTGGGCGGGTTGGCGCGCCGGGGTGGGTCTGGCCCTCGGACCCGATCCCACCGAGATCGCGCAAAGCGATCTGCCGATCCTCTGGGGGATCAACGCGGCGGCCACTCATATCACCTTGATGGGTCATGTCAAGCAGGCGCGTCGGAATGGGGCCAAACTGGTGGTGGTCGATCCCTACCGCAACCAGACCGCCCGTCTGGCGGATCTGCATCTGCCGTTGCGACCCGGAACCGATGCGGCCCTGGCCGCGGCGATGATGCACGTGCTCCTCACCGAAGGTCTGGCGGATCGGGACTATCTGGCCGAGACCACCGACTTCGACGCCGAGGTGGCGCACCATCTGGCCACGCGCACCCCGGAGTGGGCCGGGCCGATCACCGGCCTGGATCCGGACCAGATCCGCGCCTTTGCCCGGATGTACGGCCAGGCGCGGGCCCCCTTCATCCGCCTGGGACTCGGCATGAGCCGCCAGAACAACGGCGCGGTGAATGTACACGCGGTATCGTGTCTGCCGGCCATCACCGGGGCCTGGAAAAAACCGGGGGGCGGCGCGCTCTTTGCCACCGGCGGGGCCTTCAACATCGCCGCCGGCCCCATGCCCGAAACCCGCTCCCCGCGCCCAACCCGCCAGATCGACATGAGCCGCCTGGGGGAGGCGCTCACCGATCCCAAACTCGACCCGCCCATCCGGGGATTGATCATCTCCCACGCCAATCCGGCGGTCACCTGCCCGGATCTGCAACAGCTCTACGTCGGGCTCAACCGGGGGGATCTCTTCACCGTGGTCCACGAACAGGTGATGACCGATACCGCCAGATTTGCCGACATCCTGCTCCCCGCCACCACCTTTTTGGAACACGAGGATCTCTACAAGTCCTACGGTCACTACACCCTGCAACACGCCAAACCGCTGCTGCCGGCCACTGCTCAGGCCATGAGCAACCACGATTTCGTCAACGCCCTGGCCCGCAAGATGGGCTTCGAGGATCCCTGCTTCACCCTCGATACCGCCGAGACCATCGCCCACATCCTGGCGGACTCTGGACTGCCGCCGCTTGAAAGCTGGGAGCAGCCCTGGATCGACTGCGCCCCTGCCTGGGAGAAGGGCCATTTCCTCCACGGTTTTCCCCAACCGGACGGGCGGTTTCATTTCCGTCCCCACTGGAGCGATGCGTCCATGCCCCCCCTGCCGGACCACTGGCCGGTCAACCATCGAGACAATCCAGCGGAAGCCGCGGCCTATCCCCTGGATTTCATGACCCCCCCCGCGCTCGACGTGCTCAACTCCACCTTTTCCGGCACCGCCCGCGCGCAAAAGCATCCACCGCACGTGTGGATCCATCCGCAAGACGCGCGACAACGGGGAATCGAGGATGGGGATCGGGTGGCGGTCTACAACGGCGTGGGACAGTTGACCATGCGGGCGCATGTCACCGAGGCGGTGCGTCCAGGTTTGACGTTGTGCGAATCCAATCAGCCGGGAGCAGCCTTTCCAGAGGGGATCGGCTTGAATGCCCTCTCCCACGCCACCCGTGTCGCCCCTGACGGCGGACCGGCCCTGCACGACAACCGGGTGGAGGTGGTGCGGCTGCCGTGATGGAAGGATTCCATCACGATGGAAAACCCCTGAGATAGGAACAACTGGGAGGGTGTACTCAAGACACGGAGTAACGCGCCGGCTGGACCAGCACCGGGATGGAGCGGGTTGCCCGTTTGGCGCGGTAATACTCCAGGAGCAGGATGGCCAGGGCCGCGCCGGTGGCATCGGCCACCAGATCGAGCAGATCCCCGTAGCGACCGGGCACGAAGAGTTGGTGCCACTCGTCGGTGACCCCGTAGCCGACGGCGTAGAGCCAGGCCCACAACCAGGGGTGACGCCAGTTGGTCAACTGGCGCATGGCGATCCAGGCCACGAAGGCCATGAAGCCATAGGCCATGAGGTGTTCGAGCTTGTCCTGGTTCTCGAAAAAGGCCCCCGGAAGCTCCTGCCCGGTCATGGAGGAGAGCAGAAAGAGCATGATCGAGTAGCCGATCAAAAGTCCGATATAGAGCGCCTTTTTCTTCCAATCCATGGAGAGTTCCGGTTTATTGATCGCTTCGTGTTGCATTTTTTTCGACCATATCCTAGTGTTGAAGCCGAAGCCATCCTGAAGGCGCGTGACCTTTGGCCCCTCAAGCGGAGCGAGTCGAGATTATAGCATAATGAAACCACAAATCCACCTAATTATCGCACTCCAAGGACCGGATCTTTCCGAAACCGAAATGACGTTCTTGAATCGGGTTCGTCCAGCTGGGGTTATCCTGTTCGGTCGCAACCTGAGCGCGGGTTTGAAGCAGACCTCGGCCTTGATCAAGGCGATCGGCAAGACCGCCGGAGCCCCGACGATCTGGATCGATCAGGAGGGCGGACGGGTCCAACGTCTGCGCGACCCCCTGACCCGCCATCCCAGTCCCTACCAGTTCGCCTTGTTGGCGCGCACGGATCCGATTCGCGCCGAACGGTTGCTGTTCACCGCCGGCAGGCTGTGCGGCGAGGAGCTGCGCGCCCTGGGAATCGGGGTCAACTGCGCCCCGGTGCTCGACATTCGCGAGGCAGGCGCGGATCCGGTCATCGGCGATCGAGCGTTCGGATCGCATTTCTCGGAAGTGATCATGAATGCCACCTCGTGGCTGCATGGCTTCCGTCAAACGGGAGTCATGGCGATCGGTAAGCATTTTCCGGGCCACGGCTCTGCCCGCGCAGACTCCCACCTCACCCTGCCGGTACTCGACAAGAGCCTAAAGTCTTTACAGAAATGGGAATTGAACCCCTTTCGCGCCATGTTGGACTTTCTGCCCGGTCTCATGACCGCCCACATCGCCATGCCGCAAATCGATGCCGGGGTGCCGGCCACCTGGTCACGCACCCTGTTGCACAAGCTGTTGCGTCAAAAATGGCGCTATCCGGGTGTCATCGTTTCCGACGCCCTGGAGATGGGCGCGTTGAGCGGCTCGATGGAAGAACGGGCCCGTCGGGCGATTCTGGCCGGATGCGATCTGGTGTTGTGCTGCACCGGTCGCATGGAGGACAACGAAGCGGTGATCGAGGGGATCGAACGGGCCTCCCGGTCGCTGGAGGTCGGCGAGGAGGAGGCCGCGCGCCGCCGCATCCGCCATGTCTTGGCCCCCTATCGGCTCGAACCGGGTGCAATCCGCCGGTTGCTCAAGGATCCCGGCTATCGCAAGCGTCGCGCCCAGGTGGAAGCGGTCGCCGAAGAGGCCTTCGCCGTGGATCCCACCGCTCCGGGCTCGCCCTCAACCTAAAACCATCACGAGAAAACCATGTCCTACGGCAGTCAACACATCCCCACCGAAATCCGTCAGAAACGCGCCGACCGTGTGGTCGAGATCCATTGGGATACCGGCGAAAAATTCACCTACACCATGGAGTTTTTGCGGGTGAGTTGTCCCTGCGCCAAATGCGTGGGCCACACCCCGGACCAGGCGCAACTCATCGACGGCCAACAGGATGTCACCATCCGCGCCATCGAACCGGTGGGCCACTATGCGATCAAGATCAGCTTCAGCGACGGACACGACAGCGGTCTGTTCTCCTGGGAGACGCTCTTCGAACTGGGAGCGCGCATGGAGGAGATCTGGCGCGATTACCTGGAGGCCCTGAAGGCCGCCGGCAAACGCCGCAAAGCCAGCATGATCCCGATCATGCAAGCCACCTGAAACCAGGCCAACACCCTGATACCGTGGCGTCGGCAAACTGGCCGGACAGGCCGGGCGTGTCACACCCTCCCCCACCTCCCCGCGACTCCATGCGCGGCAGGTGGGGTGGATGAAAACGACACACCCGCCCGGCTCAAAGCCCTGCGGATCGGGGTGCCAGGGAAAAAATCCATCCCCTGGTGAGAAAAGACTTGCCCACACCCACCCTGATCGGTTAAAAGGATGCCTGCCACGCCAATCACGTCCCCATCGTCTAGTGGCCTAGGACGCCGGCCTCTCACGCCGGTAACACGGGTTCGACTCCCGTTGGGGACGCCATTCAAATTTCGCGAGCTTTTCTTCGATTTCCAACCGCCCACACTGGCGGTTTTTTTGTGCCTGAAAATCCCAATATTTTCAATAGATAGCCGATATCGTTTCGATTTCCACTCGGTAGTCTCCGGACCAGAAGGAGTCGGAAACTCCCTCTTTTTTCTCCTCTCTCCCGGAATTCTCCACAGCCTGTGGACCAGACACCCTTCTGGTCCACAGGCTGTGGACCAGACTTTTCATGCTTGATTTCAATATTTAACATCAGTTTCTAATATTGGACCAGTTCGATCAACAAGATGGCTGTCAAACATGGAAACGAACTCTGGTCCGATTGATTTAATGTTGCTTTTGATTCTTTTTATTATATTACAAGACGCGCCATTCCGCTTCAAGAATCATGCGCTCCGCGCACGGGTTGGCCTGTGTGCTGCCCTGTCGCGAGACGCCAGAACCGCCACCACACCCTTGCCACCAACCGGAAAAAGCCAACACGGTGCGACCGGTTGCGCCAGGGTCAAACGTCCAAAGGGTACGTCATGCCCTGGCCAACATGACCCGCCCGGTTTGGCCACAGTCGCACCACATTCGCGCAGGTAGCCCCCAATCGCGTCACATTGCGCCGGTTGCCTGGAGTGATATCATGTGGCCGCCAAGGACAGGAGCGCGGAACGGTGACCGTGTCCTGACAACTCCCAACCGCATGAAAGGACGGATAATCCATGAGGATATTTTGCTTGATCCTGATCGGGTTATGCCTCTTCTCCACGCCCTTGCTGGCTGCGGATGTGGAGCGTCTGTTGCGTTTATCCAGACAGGACGATATTCACGCACAATCAAGGCTGGGGCAACTCTATTTTGATGGACACGAGGTCAAGCAGGATTACCAGGCTGCCATGCATTGGTGGCGATTGGCGGCTGACCGAGGGGATGCACACGCGCAAAACAGCGTCGGAACGCTTTACGATAATGGCAAAGGTGTGCCACGCGACTATCGGGAAGCGGCCAAGTGGTTCCTGTTGGCCGCCAATCAAGGACACGTCATGGCGCGCAGGAATCTGGGATGGATGTATGAAAAAGGCCAGGGTTTCAAGAAGGATCTTGTTCAGTCCTATATGTGGCAGTATTTGGCCGAACAGGGACGCCGCAAAGGCCAAGGGACAAATCCTTCGGGCATGATTCCATGTCGCCTGTGTGAACCATTGGCCAAAAGAATGACCCCGGAACAGGTGCGTCAAGCCAGAGAGATGGCACAACGCTGGCAACCCTCCAGGAATGACCGTAATAACAGCCCGCACGATTGAGCAACCACCCAGGAATAATTGTGGAACGAGCGTGGAACGGACGGAAAGCAGGCGACTGCATCCAATGGCTGTGCCCTAGAATCATACGCGAGGACGACGACCTCGCCGAGATCCTCTTGCACCTGGGCGGGATGGATGACAGCGAGAAATTCGCGGTTTTGGCAGAACTACGAAAGTCAACCTTCCGGGGATGACGTGGTTCGGGAAGCGGTCCCGTTGCCAAGAGAATCCAGAACCGCCTCGATCTTCTCGAGTTCATCGGCGAGCACCTGCATCACCATGAACAGGGATGCGACGGGCGGCAGGTCATCCGGGTCAGGCCGGGCAGCGCTACCGCATTCGGCCACCATGCGCGCCACGGCCAGGGCTTTGTCCAGGCTCAAACGGATGGTGTCGATTTGATCCAGGGTCAGGGTGTGTCTGTTGTCCATGTACGCATCCTTGGCAAGAGGTTTCAGGAGATGACCGGACCATACCTCGCCCCTCTCGATAACTCAAGATATATTCCGCTACACGCCTGTCACCCTGGCACCGGGCAGAAACGGATGCGCCGATGCCACCGCCTCAGGAGTCATGCCGGTTCAGGGATGCCCCATCGTGCCCGCTGTTCGCTCCAGATCATCGGAAACGGTTTGCGCAACTCCTCCCAGGTCAGGACGTCCGGCTGCCGCCTGTCCAGAATGGCTTCCACGATATCAGGTGCCAGCAGCGTCAGGCTCAGGATCTTGGAGATGTACGAGGAGTCGTGCTGCTCATGTTCCGCCAACTCCTTGATGGAGCCAAACCGGCCCTTCTCCAACTGGCGCAACCATTGGTGCGCCCGAACCACCAGTTTCAAAACGGCATCATCATTATACGATACGGGCGCCACCGCCATCCCTTCTGGGGCGATGATCATCGTCCGTCCACCGCGTCGCCGCAGGGTGATCGGCACCGTCACTACAATAATCCTGCCATCCCGGCTCATCTCTGCCTTCATCGCCATTGCTCCTTTCCAATCTGTTTCAATTCCCTGGCCAGGGTGCCGAGTCCTTCGGCCCGCAAATGAACCT
>JADGAY010000092.1 GCA_015231775.1 Magnetococcales bacterium
CGATGCATCAGTCTGGACAGACCTTGCTGGGGGTGATCAACGACATCCTGGATTTCTCCCGCATCGAGGCGGGGCGAATCCAGCTCTCCGATCTCCCATACCATCCGGCACGGTTGGTACGGGAGACCGTGGACATCATGCAGATCGCCGCGGACGAAAAGGGTTTGCTCCTCGAAACGCACATCGCTGACGATATCCCTCCCGCCATCCACGGCGACGATGGACGCATGCGCCAAATTCTGATCAATCTCTTGAGCAATGCCATCAAATTCACCGAGACCGGAGGGGTGACGCTCCATCTGACCCGCCCGGATGAGAAGCCCGATCGGTTGCGATTTTGTGTGTCGGATACCGGAATCGGCATTGCCGAGGCGCAACTCCCCTTCATTTTCGACCAATTCAGTCAGGCCGACGCGGGCATCACCCGGCGTTACGGGGGCACCGGATTGGGGTTGGCCATCACCCGGCGCCTGGTGGACCGGATGGGCGGGGAGATCCGGGTGGAGAGCCGATCCGGTCAGGGGAGCCTCTTCACCGTCACGCTACCGTTCCGCGAGGCGGATGCCGACGCGCTGCCGGGGCCGCTCAACGACCCCCTGCCCAACGCCATCACCCCCAGCTTGCGCATCCTGCTGGCCGAAGACCAGGAGCTGAACCAACTGCTTTTCGCAGGCTATCTGGCGCGCGAACCGCACCATCTGGTCATGGTCCACGATGGCGACGAAGCGGTGGCCCGCCTGCGGGACGAATCCTTTGACCTGGTGTTCATGGATATACAAATGCCGCGCATGAACGGCCATGCCGCCACCCGCGCGATTCGGGCCTGGGAACAACAAACCGGGCGGACCGCCGTGCCGATCATCGCCCTCTCCGCGCACGCCATCCAGGATGGGCGGGAAGAGAGCCGCGAGGCCGGGTGTGATGCCTATCTTTCCAAGCCCATCGACAAACAATCGCTGTTGTCGGTGATCAATCGGATGGCCCGTCTTCATGTCGCCATGTCTTCCATGCAGAAAGGGTTGAGAGTCCTCCTGGTGGAAGATACCGACGAGAACCGCTATTTATTGGCAGCCTACCTCAGCAACACCCCGCATCATCTGGTCATGGCGCACAACGGTTTGGAGGCCCTGGCCAAAGTACGACAAGAGCCGTTCGATGTCGTGCTCATGGATGTGCGGATGCCTGTCATGGACGGCTATACCGCCACCCGCCGGATTCGCGCGTGGGAGGCGGAGAACGGAAAAGCGCCGATGACGATCATCGCCCTCACCGCCCACGCCATGGAGGGGGAAAACGAACGCAGCCTGGAGGCCGGGTGCGATCTCTATCAAACCAAGCCGATCGGCAAAGCCCTGCTGCTCGACACCCTCGCCGCCATCGCCCATCGACTGGCCTGACCCCCGCGACGCGACACGATCCCCCTTGACGATCCGGAAGATGGGGAAAGCCTGAACGATTTGTCCAAGCGGTCCTTTTCCAACATCCGCAACCACCGGTGAGCCCTGGCCACCCATTTGACCAGGGGTTCTTAACTCGTTTCTGCCCTGGTGGTTTTTCAACGCTTGGCGAGGCTTTACCTCATGCCATGAAGAACGTTACCATGCCAGTGAATTCGTCAATTTGCCAAACCGACTCCTATCCAATAACCAACATGACTGAGTTTCCGGATACCCCATGAAGCTGCAAAAGGCATCGGCATGGTTTTCTGTGTTCTTGTTTCTGGGCATGAGCGTCAACATGATCACCATGATCCAGGTTAAACGGGCGCATGATGAGGTGGTGGTGGTGCAAAATCACCGTCAGAATGCCGTGGCCATCACAGGAGAATTGCAACAGGAAACCGAACAATTGGTGCGCTTCGTGCGCGCCTATACCGTGACCGGCGAACCGCGCTACCTGCTCTATTATTACGATATCGTGTCCATCCGGATGGGCACAAAACCGGCACCGGTGACCTCTCACCCATCGACCTATTGGGATTTGGTTGTCGCCGAACGCCTGCATCATGAGTTGCCGGACAGCAAGGGCGCCAACTCCATCCAGGATCGCATGCGTTCAGTGGGTTTCATCGATCAAGAGTTGGAGGGAATGCAAGAGGTGGTACGAGCCACCGAAGCCATGAATCAGATCGAACAGGTGGCATTCGCCGCCACGCAAGGTCTTTACGATCCGGTCAGTGAAACCTTTGTATCCGATGGAACTCCCCACTTGGATTTTGCCAGCAAATTGGTCCATAGTCAGACTTACAACCTGCTCAAGTCCAATCTTTCTGAAGCCGTGGAGCGGTTGACACGCATGGTGGATGCTCGGACTGCCGTCGAGGTTGCATCAGCCACCAGCCGTTTGGATCATGTGATCCATCGCGCCATTCTGTTGTGGATCGTCACCCTGACGATCATCGTTGTCAGCTATCGCATGATACGCAATCAAGTGTTGAGACCGATTGCCCTGCTCGACAACGCCGCGCAAAGGATGGCGGCAGGCGACTATCAGGTCCGCGCCGCCTTGAGCCATGGTGTGGAGGAGTTGCGTTCGTTGGGGCAGACCCTTGATCATATGGCCCGCTCGATTCACGACGATATTCACGCCCGAATCTTGGTACAAAAGGAGTTGGAAGAGGCCAGAATACAGGCCGAGGATGCATCGCGTGCCAAATCAATGTTTCTGGCCAATATGAGTCATGAAATCCGCACCCCGATGAATGCCATTCTGGGCATGGCCTATCTGGCGCTGCGCTCCAATCTGAATGCCCGTCAACACGAATATGTCCAACAAATCCATACGGCAGCGAAGTCATTGCTGGGAATCATCAACGATATTCTCGATTTTTCAAAGGTGGAAGCCGGACGGCTCGAACTGGACCAGGTTCATTTCCGGGTCGAGGATGTCGTGGGGCAATCGGTTTCGTTTTTGCGACAACGGGCCCAGGAAAACGAAATCGAATTGCTGGTCGATTTCAAGGATGCATGGTTGTTGAGCGACAGGGGGTTGCTGATCGGTGATCCTCTGCGGTTGGGTCAGGTATTGACGAATCTGTTGTCGAATGCGGTCAAGTTTACGCATGATGGCTTTGTCAAACTGACCGTTGCCAGCGGCAAACGTACCGCGGAACAGATCGAACTTCGGTTCATGATTCAAGATACCGGCATTGGCATGAGTTCAGAACAGGTCTCCCGCCTGTTTCAGGAGTTTACCCAGGCCGATGGCTCGACCACCCGGAGATATGGCGGCACCGGGTTGGGATTGACGATTTCCAAAAAGTACATTGAACGGATGGGCGGCGTCATCGAGGTGGAAAGCACCCAGGGAGTCGGTACACTTTTCACCTTTAACGCTGCATTCCCATTTGCGCATGCCACCGGGGGGAGTTCCGGGTTGCATCCTGAATGGGCTGGAATGCATGTTCTGGTAATCGATGATCGTTCGGAGGCGCGTCAGGTGCTTTGTGACATGCTGGAACTCCTGGGGGTGGGCGGAGACCTGGAGGGGCATGGTGTGGAACAGGCGGCCAGTGCATCGGAGGCGCTCGATCGGATCCGGTTGGCCATGGAGCGGGCCAGCCCCTTTGATCTGTTGTTTTTGGACTGGGTCATGCCAGATGTGGATGGGCATGGTTTCCTGACGAAGTTGTCCCTCATGGATCCGCATCCTTCTCCTCAGACGGTGGTGGTGTCTGCCTTCGATTCCGGAGCCATGGGTGAGGTGCTCGAGCAGGTAGGCGTCTCCTGGTATATGCCCAAGCCGATCATGCCCGAGGCGTTGCGTCGTCTGTTTTTCGCCATCCATGGCAAGGCACTCCCGGAGGAACTCGTGGAGAGCCCGGAATCGGACGATTTCCGTTTGGATGGCATGCGGGTTTTGTTGGTGGAAGACAATCCCACCAACCGCCATCTGGCCGTGGAATTGATGCAACTCAAAGGCGTACAAATCGATCTCGCCAGCCACGGACAAGAGGCCTTGGCCCGATTGGAGAACATCGGTCACCCTCATTATCATCTGGTACTCATGGATCTTCAGATGCCGGTCATGGATGGCTTCGAGACCACCCGTCGTCTTCGGGCCGATCCCCGCTTTTGCGACCTGCCGATCGTCGCCATGACGGCGCATACCATGATCGAGGAACGTGAACACTGTCTGCGCATCGGCATGAATGATCATCTGGGCAAGCCGATCGAACCATCGGAACTCTATAGCTTGCTGCGACACTGGTTTCACGGTTCTGGCGCACCGGTCGCACGGGATAAACACAGTCGTGGGCTTTTGGTTCGGAGCAAGTTTGACGTTCATACGGAAAGGGTCATCCGGCGTGACGGCTATCCTGCGGTTCCACAGGATAAAAAGGATTCGGAACGGAAGATCCTCTGGTTTACCCAAATCCCTGGGTTGGATGCCTCAAGCGGCCTGCGTCGCGTCTATGGTCGCCAATCGCTTTACCTTGACATTCTATCCCGTTTCTTGCAAGATTTTCAAAGTTTCGGTGATCAGTGTACGAAATGGGTCGCTCAGGCGCGCTGGGAAGAGTCGGAACGAGCCGCGCACACCCTCAAGGGAACGGCTGACACGATTGGGGCGTATTCAATCGCTTCCTGGGCAAAAGAACTGGAAGATGCCTGCAAACAACGTCACATCGACCGGATTGAACCGACGCTCACGCATTTGCTTCCATCCCTTAAGGCCCTGATCGAGGCGTTGAGAGCGCATCTGACAACCACGAACACCGCGTCAACCAGCACGGTCAAGGCTTCCATGTCCGCCGAAACGAAGGCGACACTGTCCCGATTGCGGGTACTCTTGGCGGATGGGGATCACGATGCCATTGCCACATGGCGACTCTGTGCGCCACGCCTGGAAGGGATTGTATCAACGCAAAATCTGCAACGCATTCAGACCAGCCTGGATCTCTTCGAATTCGATGCCGCGCTGAATCTATTGCCTCCAACCGAATAGGCCAACCGGATTTGATCCTCATGGAAGAGCGCCCATCCATCCTGATCGTCGATGATACGCCGACCAATGTGACGTTGCTGGCGGAGTTGCTGCAGGGAACCTATCGGATCAAGGTGGCCAACAACGGCATGAAGGCGTTGGAATTGGCGAGACGCGCGCCTACCGATCTCATTTTGTTGGATATCATGATGCCGGAGATGGATGGCTACGAGGTTTGCCGTCATTTGAAGGCCGACGATATGACCTGTCGCATTCCGGTGATCTTTCTGACCGCCAAACATGCCATTGAGGATGAAGAGTTGGGATTCGAGGTCGGCGCCATCGATTTCATCCACAAACCGATCTCTCCATCCATCGTCATGGCGCGGGTTCGGGCTCATCTGGAAAGCAAATCCTGGCATGACTTCCTGGAAGACAGAAACGGTTTTTTACAAAAGGAGGTGGAAAAGCGGCTTTCGGAGATCAATCATCTGCAGGATGCCTTGATGTTCAGCATGATCTCGCTGGCTGAATTCCGGGACGAATGCACCGGCAACCACATTCGCCGGACCCAGGAATACATCCGCCTGTTGGCCTCACGATTGGCGCTCCGTCCTCAATATCGATCCGAGTTGACCGCGGAATACATCGCCAATTTGGCTAAGTCGGCTCCGCTGCACGACATCGGCAAAATCGCCATTCCGGATAATGTCCTCATGAAACCGGGCAAATTGACCGATGCGGAGTTCGCGGTGATGAAGACGCACGCGATGCGCGGTTACGAGATTCTCAAACGCGCGGGTGGCTTCATTGGTGAGCAGGCCTTGTTCCTGTCCATGGCGATGGATATCGCGCGGCATCATCAGGAGTGGTGGGATGGTTCCGGATATCCAGATGGCCTTTCCGGTATCCGTATTCCCCTGTCTGCACGCTTGATGGCGGTGGCCGATGTCTATGATGCGCTGCGTAGCATCCGTCCCTACAAAAAGGCGCTCGACCATGAACAGGCAACCGCGATCATGGTGGAAAGGAGTGGATCCCACTTCGATCCCGAGGTGATCGCGGTCTTTCTGGATCTCTCCAGGGAATTTTCGGATGTCGCATCCTTTTGGCGGGAATAGCCTTCCGGGTTTTTGTCCAGGCTTTGAAGGAAACGCAAAATGAGATACTTGGCTTTGTTTTGTTCGATCCTGATGGCGCCGCTGTTCGCAGGTCGAGCCGAAGCGGTGGAATTTTTATTTTCCGGCTATGGCACTGTCAGCTATTCCGTTTCCGACCGGCCTTATGCCTACCAACGCTTCATCGACGATCATGGGACGATTCTGAGCGATACCATCCTGGGAATGCAACTCGACACCAGGTTCAACAACCATTTCAGCGCCACCTTGCAGGGCAGGGTCGCGCCCGCCATCGATCCGGAAGAACACTGGGATCCGAAGATCTCCTGGGCTTTCCTTTCCTGGAAACCTACCGACAACTGGTTGCTGCGCGCTGGGAAAATGCGCGTTCCGCTCTATCTGAACGCTGAAAACAAGGATGTCGGCGTCACCTTCGACGTGGTGCGTCTGCCTGGCGAAATTTATGGCTTGGCCCCAACCTCAGACTTCGTCGGCGCTTCAATCAACAAAACCTGGTCCGTGAATGATGACGACTGGATCCTGGATGCCTATTGGGGACGGGGCGACACCGATATCCGCGTCTATCTGCGGGATGGCGTGCCGGGTACGCTCGCAGCCGGTGAACACTATTCCCCTTTGGAAATCGAAATGCGGGGAATGGTGTTGACCTATCATCGCAAGCGCAACGATACCTACCGGGTCGGCTTTCATCTGGCGACACCCAGAGCCATCCACGGCAACACCTGGTCCTATGACCTGGCGTTGGTCTCTCCGTTGCCTGGCGTGAGCTATTACACCGACACCGCGCCTGGAATTCAAACCTATGATCAGATCACCATGCCAATTTTTTCGCTTGGAACCAGCATCAACCTGTTCGACGATTATACCTTGTCGGCAGAATATTTTCATAGTCAGGTCCAGGAAGTGGGTGGCATCACCCACGATGGCGGCTATGTAACCCTGCAAAAGAGGATCGATAAATGGACGCCGTATGTGACCTTCGCCGGCTTGCATTCGGGTAGTCGCTTGATCGACCGCTACCGGATGTTGAGCGAAAGTTCGGTTCCGAACCTGGTGCCGGGCGCCGCTTTGATCAACGCCTCGCAGCGCGCCTTGGCGGATTCAGCGGCGGCATTTGATCAGACGAGTTGGACGACGGGAATCACTTATGCCTTTTCTCCCATCAGCAAGGTCAAGGGAGAGTGGACCAATGTTCGGACCGGGAATGTTCACGGGTTTGTGGATGCACCTTCCGGAGGCAGTGCTCTCAATCAGAATCTCAATATCTTGACCTTCTCCTACAGTTTTGCCTTCTGATGGAGTGAGACGATGAACAAGATATTGATCACATCCCTTCTTTCCCTCTCCTTCTGGTTCCCGCCAAGCTCATCCGATGCGGAGAGCGTCGTTGTCATTGGCCATCCGGGACTACCGAAACTGGATGTTACCACCATTCAGAAATTGTATACCGGTCGCAGTATCGAAATTAACGGCAAATCCGTCACGGTGGTCAATGTCGTGCCAAACAATAAAACCAGAAAGATTTTTCTGGAGAAATTCCTGGCCCAGGATGAAGAGAAATATCTTGCCTATTGGACCGTAAGACGTTTTATCGGCAAAGGAACGCCGCCCAAGGAACTCGGCTCCAATGAGGATGTCATTGCATTCGTGCAATCGCACGCGGATGCAATTGGTTATATCAGTGCGGACGAATCCCGTTTGCCTGCTGGCCTGAATGTGTTGAATGAGATGTGATCCGCCTGAAGCGGTAGTTTCTACCTGACGCCGTTAAGTTGGCCTCTTGACCTCCGAGATCACTGGCATGATACGTTTTTTGCGTTCCAATCGTTGGCCAGCGGCCACGTTCAGACCTGTTTTCCCCATGTCAGGGGAAAACCACGTCATTGGATCTTTATGCACACCTACTGCCCTGCTTGGCAGATTCAAACAGCGACCTTTTTGAGAGGCTGTTTGGCAAATACCAAACAGCCGAAGCGGTCCATGCATGGCCCGCCAAATGGCGCGGCAATTTGAGAAGCACGAATCGATTGGTTCGATTCATGCAGGTTTGGTGATTCCATGAATGGAATCACCAAACCGCCTCTAAGTGAGCCGACAGCACCAGGATAAACAGCCTCATGTTGCGCTTTCAGGCAATTGGAGAGCAGTTTGGTTCGCATCGTTACTATCACCGGCATGCAAGAGCGTTTGGAGGGGCGACCCTCCCCTTTTTTTCACCAGGCAGGTCATGCAACCGGCTGTTCATGCCCCCCCATGAGCGTCACCCCGCACGCCCGGCTTCGGACCACCCCTCCCCATAGGTGGCACGAATGTAGGCCACGCTGGGACGCAACCCCATCTCGAAAAGCATGCGGTCGCGCTCGGCGATGGGACGCTGATCCTGATCCTCCGAAACCCGCCGCCACACCTTCGGAACCCGCGCCTCGGGAAAATTCCACGCCGTCAGCCATGCCCCCACGCTCCGGTTGAAGCTGTCGCAGATCAGATCCGCGTCCGCCTTCACCACCTCGTTGCGCACATTTTTGTGCACGTCCGCCTTGTACTGCCCCCCACCGGCGTCGGTGGTCATGGTCTGGGAGAGGGTCACCTTGGCGATGGCGGCGTTCATGCGATCGATGAAACTCTCATAACTCACCTGCCCGCCACGGGAGGATTCGATCAGCTCCACCTTCATCCCCTCGGGCACGATGATCCCGGAATCGGTCTGAATCGCCCGCAGCGCGGCCAACAGGCGCCGCTTCTCCTCGTCCGTGGCATTGGCCGGATAGCTCCCCATGGCCGTCGGCATGCCGAACTTGTCCATGAAGATCAACCAGAGTTTCAAACCGTTGCGCTTGAAAAAAACCGGCCAGTAGAGCCAATGGGCCAGACCCAGGCCATAAGGGTCGTCATCGTTGTCCGCGCCGGCGTGAAAGTGCCAGAATTTGCGTTCCGGCAACGCCAGACCGTTCGCCTCACCGGGGGTGACCAGCATCGGCCTGCCAAAGGGATCGAAGGTGAAGCGCCGCTGCTTGCGCACCCGGAGGGCCTCCAGGGTGACGAATCGGCCATCCTGGCCCCAGAGACACTCGGCCACCGCGAAGCCGTAGAAGATGCCGTAGAGCATTTTGTCGGTCACGTTGTCCCAACCGATCTGGTTGAGTATCTCGAGCAGAAAATCGGCGGCCATGCGACTCTCCCGGTCCGCGCCCCCCGGACGCACCCCCCACTCGGCGGAGGTGACCGCCATGCGCCGCTGCTGGAAGGTGGAGGCGACCTGATCATCCCGCAGCACATCCTCGTAAAGGGTGTAATCCCCGCCCCGGTCGCGCAATACCGAATCCTGGGGCAGAAGGGCATTCATCAAACCTCCGAAATCACGGGTGATGTCCCGTCCATCACCGGATACGGCGACTTCGCGAAACAGCGGCTTGACCGCTTTGGCGCGCGACTTGACCTTGGCCATGTTTTTTCGACTCCTCGATACAGTTGCTGACATGGATGTTGACCCGAACGAACCTTCAACCCGAATCAAGGTAGTACCGAATGGAATACAATCGATAGTTGCAACCGTTCAGCAAGAAAAATTTGAAGATCTTGCAAAACCATATCACCAGATTCCCAATCGCCCATCAACCACAACCTGATCCCGTGCATCCAGAGTTTGCATTGTGCACTATCATGGCTTATCATGAACGTTCATCATGGCTGTTTTCCCTAGAAAATACCGAACATCAGGCAAAATCATGCAACAAAATTCCTGCTCCAAACCCATCATGTCCTCCTTTCTCGGACGTTTGACCCTGCAAAAGCGAATCAGCCTGCTCCTGATCCTGGCGGTTCTCGGCATCCTGGCCGTGGGTATGATGGCCATGTTCGCCAAGAAGGAGGGGATGCTGACCGACCGGCAAACCAAAACCCGCAATCTGGTCGAGTCGGCCTACCACATCCTCGTCCACTTTCATGGCAAGCAGACCACCGGCGAGTTGAACCAGGCCCAGGCCCAGGAGGCGGCCAAGGCGACGGTCCGCGCCATGCGCTACGGAATTGACAACAAAGATTATTTCTGGATCAACGACATGACCCCGAAGATGGTCATGCATCCGGTCAAGCCCGATCTGGAAGGCAAAGATGTATCCGATTCGGCGGATGTCAACGGCAAGAAGTATTTCCTCGATTTCGTCAAAGTCGCCCAGCAGGATGGCGGCGGGTTCGTGGACTATTACTGGAGCAAAGTCCCCAACGACACCAAGAACAGCGTTCCCAAGCTCTCCTTCGTGAAGGCGTTCAAGCCCTGGGGCTGGGTGATCGGCACCGGCATCTACATCGATGACGTGAATGCCGCCTTCAAGGACGATCTGATCCTGCTGGCTGAAGAGCTGATCATCAGCCTGGTGATTCTGCTCGGCCTGTCGCTGGTGATCGCCCGCACCATTCTGGTGCAGGTGGGTGGCAACATCCATTTGGTGGAGAACGCGGTACGGAGCCTGGCCGATGGCGACATGACCGTCCGCATCCACGAGAAGGGGGTGGATCCCACCGGCATCGCCTGCGCGGTGAACCGTCTGGCCGACCGGTTGGAGAAGATCATGCGCATCATCAACCTCCACTCCGGCGGCATCACCGCCTGCGTCGCGGAGTTGATCAAGATCCGCGACCAGATCGGGGACGACGCCAAGCAGTCGCAACGGATCGTCGAGGGGGTGTCGGAGAAGAACAACATCCTCTCCCAGGAGGTCAACACCATCACCCTGGCCATCGGACAATCCACCGAAAGCGTCAACGGCATCGCCACCGCCGCCGAGGAGGTGACCCACAACATCGTCACCATCGCCGCC
The DNA here is from genome assembly GCA_015231775.1 of Magnetococcales bacterium. Taxonomy (GTDB): domain Bacteria; phylum Pseudomonadota; class Magnetococcia; order Magnetococcales; family Magnetaquicoccaceae; genus Magnetaquiglobus. The sequence continues at coordinate 10,883 of JADGAY010000092.1, forward strand.
GGGGCCGAAGAGGCGAGCGCCAACATCGCCACCATGGCCGCCGCCGCCGAGGAGATCACCGCCAACATCGACGGCGTGAACAACAACCTCTCCAGGGTGGACGAGTCGGTCAAGAACGTCGCCACCTCCATCGAGAACATCACCTCGGCCCTGGAGGAGATCAACCGTCGCTGCCAGAGCGCCAGCGCCGAATCCGAGACCGCCCACGCCAACGCCCTCGGGGTGCGGGAGGTGATGGATCGTCTCGCCTCCTCGGCTCAGGAGATCGGCGATGTGGTGGACATCATCAACAACATCGCCGAGCAGACCAACATGCTGGCGTTGAACGCCTCCATCGAGGCCGCCGGGGCCGGCGACGCGGGCAAGGGGTTCGCGGTGGTGGCCAACGAGGTCAAGGAGCTGGCGCGGCAGACCGGCGACGCGACCCGTCTGATCTCCGAGAAGATCAACCGCATCCAGGGCAACACCCGCGAGGCCACCGAGGCCAATTCCAGCGTGGCGGGCAGCATCGACCGCATCAACGAGGCCAACCGCGAGATCACCGAATCGGTGGAGATGCAGTCCGCGGCCATGGTGACCATCTCGAATGCCATGGATGACGTGGCCAGGGCCGCCGGCGAGGTGACCCGCAGCGCCTTGGAACTGGGCACCGCCGCCCAGGAGGTGGCGCGCGCCGCCCAGGAGGCCGCCGCCGGTACCGGCGAGGTGGCCAAATCCGCCTCGACCGTGGCCATGGCCGCCGAGTCGATGGCCGACATGACCCGTCACGCCCAGGTACTTTCCAACGACATCATGGCCTCCACCCAGACCACGCTGGAGGCCTCCAACGTGGTACAGCAGAACATGGGCGAAGCCTCCGCCGTGGTGGCGATGACCCGGGGCTCCTCCACCCAGTTCGCCCGCATGGGCGAGGTGTTGCAGGACATGTGCGGCGCCCTTTACGCGGCCCAGGCCGAGGCCGATCTGGGCACGCCGATCTTCGACATGCGCGCCTCCAAGGCCTTCTTCCTCGGATGGCACAGCCGCATGGAGCAGGCGACCTCCGGGCGCATCCAGATCCCCCGCGACAAGTGGCCCAAACCCGAGGATTCGCCGCTGCACGCCTGGATTCAGTCCACCATCGGCAGCGATTACGGCAACAGCACCCGGTTCCAGGAGATGACCCGTCTCCACGGCCAGATCTCCGCCACCACCCTCGAGACCCTGGAGCGGATCTTGAAAATCGCCGAGGAGGGCACGGAGGTCGCGGACAGGAAACTGGTGGAATATCTGGGAATGGTCCGCAAGCTCTTCTCGCTGCTGGATATCCTCTATCTGGAAAACGGCAAGGAAATAGAGGACGATTCGCTCTTCTTCCCCTGGACGAGCAATCTGGATACCGGCATGGTGGACATCGACAACGACCACAAGAAACTCGTGGACATGGTGAACCAGATCCACAAACTCCTCAAGCAGAGCGCGGGTGGCGATCAGGTCGCCAAGGTGATGACCGAACTGGCCGACTACACCCACTTCCACTTCGGGCGCGAGGAGAAGCTGTTCGACAAGTACCAGTATCCCGAGACCCCGGCCCACAAGGAGAAGCACGTCAAGCTCTTGAACGAGGTGA
>JADGAY010000093.1 GCA_015231775.1 Magnetococcales bacterium
GGGATTCGGCGCGGCGGGTGGCGGGGCTTCCAGAAACAGCGCCGCATGGGTCGGGCTCTCCGGCAGTTCCGTCAGCGCCGCGCCGTACACCACCCCATGCGCGGTCTCACGGAGGGGGTGCAACAGGGAGTCGGTGGTCAAGAATTCGCGCACCGGCCCATTCTTGGCGCTTGGGCGGAACTCCGCCTCCAGGGTGGTGACATCCATCTGCAAGCCGTGATGGCGCAGGGCAGAGAGGATCGCCCGTTCCACCCCGCGACCGAGCACCCGGCAGCTCAACAGGAAGGTGTCGAGATGCAGGATCCGCTCCCGGCGTTCGGCCAGCACCACCCCCACCAGACCGTAATCGCCGAAGCGGTCGGTCACATGCACGCACCAGCCGGACCAGGCCTCCCGCGCCAACAGGGCGGCGATCTCCGTCTCGGTGCGGCGGATGGTGCTCAAGTTGAACTGGTTGGTGCGCTGGGTCAGTTGCGACACCCGCGCCAGATGCTCCGGGCCAATCGGCTCCAGATAGACCTTGATCGCCAGGGTCTGCAGAAAATCTTCCAGTGAGCCGGTCTGCTCTTGATGTTGGCGGCGCTTGACCTCCTCCAGATACATGGCCGCCCGCTTCTGATCCTCGGCGGTCACCTGGTGGCGGTCGAAGGCCCAGATCAGACTCAAAAACAGCGGGAGATCGTCGGGACGCTCCGGCAGTCGCAGGGTCAACACCTCCGGGCAGTTGCGCATCATCTCCGCGCACTCCACCCCGGAATCATCCAGAAAGATGAAGCTGTCGCTCCCCAGGTTGAGATCCTGGGCCATGGCGCGCAGGTTTTCGGATTTCGGACGCCAGTTGATCCGTTCGGTCACCACATGCTCGCGTTTCAACACCATGTCCGGGTGGTTGGAAAACACCTCCCAGACATCCTCCGGGTTGTTCTTGCTGTTGAGCGCCAGGAGAAATCCCTCGTTCAGCCGGTCGAGCATGAAGCGTTGCAACGCCGCATGACCTGGGGTGACCACCACCCCGGCACTGCCGCCCTCGCCGCAGATCCCCTGCCATAAGGTGTTGTCGCAGTCGAGCACGATCACCTTGAAGGGGGTGGCCTTGTGGGCCTGGACGCGGCGGGCGATGGCGGCGCCCATGGCCGCCAGGAATTCGTCGGTAAAGGGGATGTGTCCGATCTGCTCCTGACGCGGATCGAAGATCTCGGCGATGGCCTCCCGCTCGGCCAGGGTCTCGTCGAGGGGGAGCAGCGTGAGGGTGGGATGGGCTTCGACCCAGCTCCGCAGACGGCTTTTCAGATCGGCGATCAAGGGGCGCGCCTCGGCCATCTCCGGGATGGAGGGGGCGAGGGGCAACAGACCGATCCAGAGCGGGGCCGGATTGACGCGCTCATTGAGGGCACTGAGCAAACGGGTGAAATATCCGTCCAGATGGGTGCGACAGGCGTCGAGGCCACTGCCGGTCAGATCGCGGATCCAGTCCTCGAAACGGACCAGGAGCAGCGCGGGTCCGGCATGGGTGGCAAGCAGCGCGCGCGGATCGAGCAGTTCCTGGAACACCTGGTTGTACCCGGCGAAACGGGGCTCGATGGGCAGGGAGAAGGCCCGGCCCCACCAGCGGATGTGCGGGGCGAGGGGCTCGGCGGTGAAGGTGGCGGCGATCGCCAGCGTGATGGCGTGGGGATCGGCGGGGGGTGCGCCGCTTTCGGGACGCACGGCGGGGGCCGCGTCGAGGGTCGGCAGGCCCGGCAGGGCGATGGCTCCAAAGGGGATGGCATCATCCGCGCACACCTGGTCGAGGATCGTCCACAGCTCCTCCACCAGTCGGTCCACCCGCGCCGGGGCGATGGCGGCGCGGTTGAGGATCATGGTGACCCCCAGGGTCTCGCCGGGGACGAACTGCACGGTGAGGGGATAGTTGGAGTGGTCGCTCTGCTTGTACGCCTCGACCACGAGTCGGCCACCCTGACCATCGTCGAGGACGACGTGGGTCATCTCGGCGGCGGCGTAGTTTTCGAAGACCAGGATGTGGTCGAGGGGGGCGTCGCGCAACGTGGTCGCGGCCTGGATCTCGGCCAGGGAGTGGTGGTGATGCTCCTGGCTGGCAAGGCCATCCTCGCCCACCTGACGCAGCAGGTTGTGAAACGGCAGGGTGGAGGCGGCGCGGATCCGTACCGGCACGGCGTTGATGAACAGTCCCACCATCCGCTCCACATGGGGGATCTCCGGCGGGCGTCCCGAGACCGTGGCGATGAAAACCACGTCCCGGGATTGGTTGTGCAGGGCCAGCAGCGTCCCCCAGGCGGCCTGGATCACGGTGTTGAGGGTGACGCGGCAGCGGGCGGCCAGCGCTTTGAGGCGCGCGAACCGTTCGACCGGCAGCGCGTAGTGACGCTCCTCCGGATCGAAGGGGAGATCCGGGGCCGGATGACAGTCGGGCAGGGCGATCCGGCTCGCGTATCCGGTCAGCCGCCGTTTCCAGAATCGGGCCGAGGAGGGGTGATCGACCCGCGCCAGCCATTCGAGATAGCGGGCAAAGGAGACCGGTTCCGGCAGACGTGGCGGCTGGCCGGTCAGCAGTCCGGCATGGATGGCCAGGGCCTCCTCGTGCAGGATGCCGACGCTCCAGCCGTCGAGGATGATGTGGTGAAAGCTGTGCAGAACCTCGAAGCCGGTTTCGTCCAGGCGAAAGAGGGCCATGCGCATCAGACAGTCGCGGGAGAGATCGAAACCGCGCCGCCAGTCGGCCTCCATGTGGTCGCGGAGGCTCTTCTCCCGCTCTTCCGGGGAGAGGAGGGTCAGATCCTCGAGGCGGAATTCCAGGTTTTGCGTCTTGAGAATGACCTGGCGCGGCTGGGCGACGCTCTTGTGGACAAAGCGGGCGCGCAGGATGTCGTGACGGGCCATCACCTGGTTCCAGGCAGCCTCGAAGCGGGCAGGATCCAGGTGACCCCGCAGTCGGAATCGGCACTGCTCGAAATAGGGGTTGGACGCCTGATCGTGCAGGGCGTGGAAGAGCATCCCTTCCTGCATGGGGGTGAGGGCGAGGATCTTCTGGATCTCTTCTTTTTTCATGATGGCAAAAACCGTATTGCGTCTGATCTGTAGTTTTCCGTGGAACTCCCGTTGGGGAACACCACGGTGGGGGGTGAGGGGGCTCCCCCATCATGCCAGCTTATGGCCAATCCATTCCCCACGAGTATAGCCGACATGGGGAGAGAGGCAAATTTTTTTGACGTTTTTGAGTTTCTCTTTGACTTTTTCGCCCGATCGGCTGATACTAAGCTATGATTAAAAAATGGATTGTTGTGCGACTTTTTATATTTTGATGAGGTTATAATACAATGGTAATCAGAAAGGGTCGCAGGTATGCCAATTTTCTGGCAGCCCAGGCGGAATCCTCCACCTCGGATGACATCTCCCCTGATTCAGATCATCACCCCAACGACTCTGTTGCCGATTCGACCCCCTCTGTTCACGAATCGTCCCCCGAAGCGTTGATGCCCGAATCCGTGGAGCAACCCGTCGCGTCGATCCCAGCCATGCCAGTTCCGGAAGCCGATGGGCATGCCGGGCACTTTCCATCCAGTCCCAACCACCCAGATGCCGGCCAGGATCCGGAACGACCGGACGCAGCCCCGTCCAGCCACTTAAAGGAGTCTATTAAAATGAGCGAAACCGAAACCGCCCCCGAAACCGAAACCGTCGCCGAAACCGAAGCCGCTCCGGCCCCGGTCGCCAAAACCGACGAGGAGATCCAGGCCCGTCTGAAAGAGGCCCAGAACATGACCAAGAACTACATGTTCGCCTCCCTGGGCACCGGATTGGTCCCGGTTCCGACCGTGGATATCGGTATCCTGATCGGCATTCAGACCCGCCTGCTCTACAAGTTGGCCAAGCTCTACGACCTCAAGTTCTCCGAGGATATCGGCAAGAAACTGCTGCTGTCCCTGCTGGGTGGCACCCTTCCGGTGGCCGGTGGCATGGGCGTGGCCAGCATGCTCAAGGCCTTCCCCGGTGTCGGCAGTTGGCTCGGCATGACCAGCATGGCCATCTTCGGCGCCGCCTCCACCTATGCCGTGGGTCGGGTTTTCATCCAACACTTCGAATCGGGTGGAAACTTCTTTAATTTTGACCCCGCCAAAACCCGCGCTTATTTCCGCGAGGAGTTCGAGGCTGGGAAGAAAGTGGCCGAAGAGATGCGCGCCGAGCAGAGCGCTGCCTGATTCTGGGTGCGCTTTTACGGATGGGTCGTGCCTGGCGGAGTGATCAAACATTCGTTGACGCCTGCGGATGTTCATTGATTTCTCTTTCCAGAGCATGTCTTTAGACCCTTCGGAAGCCACGCCTTTGTTGACCAGACCGACCTCTTGTTCCGTCTTTGCTTTGGCGGGGCAAGAGGTCTTTTCATGTGAGACGACTCGGATGATGACGAAATTGTCCGCCTCTTGGGGCCGCGTCCGTGATGGGATACGCAATGCTGGCATGACGCTGGCAGTTTATTCTTTGATTCTGATAATCATCTTAATTTTCTTGTGGCCACGCATGGTGATCACCATCCAGGCGGGCGAGGGCGGGGTGATGTACAAGCGGTTCTTTGGCGGAACCGTGGTGGATAATGTCTTCACGGAAGGACTCTACGTGATCTGGCCGTGGGACAAACTGACCGCCTATGACCTGCGGTTGCAGGCCCTGGTGCGCGATTTCACCGTGCTCACCTCGGTGGGGTTGCCGGTGACCCTCAAGATGTCGATCCGTTTCAAGCCGGAACAGAGCATGCTCGGCTACCTGCATCAACGGGTGGGACCGGGCTATATCGATTCGGTGGTGATCCCGGAGGTTGAGGCGGCCTTGCGGCGCGCCATCGGTGGTTACTCCCCGGAGGCGATCTACACCACCCGCAAGGGGATGTTGCAGGAGATCATCGGCGAGGCCCTGGAACCGGCCAGCCAGAAGTTCGTGATCATCGACGACGTGATCATCCGTTCGGTCACGCTGCCGGATCCGATCCAGCGCGCCATCGAGGAGAAGCTGGTCCATGAACAGCAGATGCAGGCCTACGTCTACCGCCTCGACAAGGAGTTGAAGGAGGTGGAACGCAAGCGGCACGAGGCCCAGGGTATCTACGAGTATCAGAAAAAGGTGGGCGAATCGCTCAAGGATCCGGAGATTCTCAAATGGTTGGGGATCCAGGCCACCGAGAAGCTGGCCGAGTCCAACAACGCCAAGGTGGTGGTCGTGGGTGCCGGCAAGGATGGTTTGCCGTTGATTCTGGGCGGCAATTGACACGGGTGTGACGCATAAGGCCATGAAACGATCGCATCTGTTCATCTTGATCGGCTTGGTGCTGCTGTTCGGAGCGGCGCAACTCTACTTTCTCGCCCCGGACAAGGCCCTGGAGTTGGTGCGCCCGGTGATCGACAAGGTCAAGGGCGAGACGAAACCCGCCAAGCCCGACGAGGATCTGGGGCCGATCCGCATTGGTTACGGCTATTATACCGCCAACAAGCGCGAGGCCTTTTCGAACGGTATTCTCATGGCGGTGGATCAGATCAACGCCAATCCCAAGGGGGTCTTCAAGGGGCGCAAGCTCGAGGCCGTCGAGGTGGATCTGCCCACCACCTCCAATCCCAGCGACATGTGGGATTATGCCAAGGATATCTCCGAGCAGAACTTCGTGGCCACGATTCTCTCCGCGGGCGGTGGTGGCGAGAATGCCATCATCGGTTCCGCGGTGTTCGAAAAATACCGCATCATCAATCTGTGGCCCTACACCACCACCACCAAGCTGACCCAGCACAATTTCAAATACACCTTCCGCAACATCGCCAACAACAACGTCCAGGCCGAGGTGATGGCCAAGGTGTGCGAGGGTGTTGGCTGCAAGAATGTCGGCATCGTCTACGTGCGCAGTTCCACCGGCGAGGAGTTGGCCTCGCTCCTCAACAAGCACATCAACCACCTGGATGACGCGGTGGTGACCTTCTATCAGTCCATCTATCCGGATCAGAAGGACTATTTCCCGATTGTCACCCGTCTGCTGACCAAGCACCAGACCAAAAAACTGGATGCGGTCTTCTTTTCCGGCTCCACCCGCGAGGCGATTCCGTTCATCAAGATGTTGCGTGCCTTCAAGCTCGACATGCCGGTGGTGTTGGGGATCTCGCAGAACGATCCGAAGTTTCTGGAAGTGGATGCCAACGGTTTCTCACCGGTCTATGGTTCGGTGGTAGTGGGTCTTTTCGACGACGATGACTTGGAGAACAAGCAGTTCATCCAGGAGTACAACCAGAAGTTCCAGAAAAAGCTCCCCTCCTACACCACGGCGGCCCAGGCGTATGACTCGGTGATGCTGCTTGTCGAGGCGATGCGCTACGCCAAGTCCACGGATCCGGACAGCATGGTCTCCTATTTGCGATACGGCGGGGCACTGGCCTCGGACAAGAAAAAGAAAAATGTCCGCCGTCACTACCAGAACGGTGAGATCATCAGCCAGGACTATTTTTTGCAGATCGTCCGCCACCGGGAGGGCAAGGACGGCAAGCAGATCTACCATTTCGACACCTATCGCAAGGATGACGAGTGCATCTTTCATGTGGGGATCTCCTGTCTGGGGTGCAGGGAGTCGGATGCCGCCCAGTGAGGGGCGTCCAGGATGTGGGTCGGATGTCGATGACGGATCATGAGAAAGAGGGTGCGACCATGGCGTGGACTCCAGATCAGTTGAGGGCGCAAGAGGGTTTCAGGGCGTTCGTGGATGAGGCGATCGTCCCGTTCGCGGATCTTTGGGATCGGGACGAACATCTTCCCGAGGGGATCGTTCGGGCGCTGGCCGATCGGGGCTGTCTGGGCGCGACCATCCCGACCGACCTGGGCGGGGGCGGTTACGACAGTGCCACCTTCGGTATCCTCTGCGAGGAGATCGGACGGGGCAGCGCCTCGCTGTTGAGCCTTTTGACCGTGCATGGCATGGTCTGTCAGGCGTTGACGATCTGGGGGAGCGACGAACAGCGCGCCCAGTGGTTGCCGCGCCTGGCCACGGGGGCGACGTTGGGGGCCTTTGCCCTGACCGAACCCAACATCGGCAGCGACGCCAAGAATGTCGAAACCACCGTGACCCGCCTGGAGGATGGCTCCTACCGGCTCGACGGCAAGAAAAAATGGATCTCCTGCGGACAGATCGCGGATCTGTTCCTGGTGTTCGGGCAACAAGAGGGCAAGCCGGTGGCCTTTCTGGTGGAGAAGGATCGACCGGGATTCTCCCGCGCGCCCCTCTCCGGGTTGTTGGGATTCCGCGCGGCGATGTTGGCCGAGTTGACCCTGGATGGGTGCGTGGTGCCGGAAGGGAACATGGTGGGTCGTCCGGGTTTCGGCTTCACCCATGTGGCCGGCGCGGCTCTGGATCACGGGCGGTTTTGCGTGGGGTGCGGCTGCGTGGGATTGGCGCGCGGTTGTCTGGAGGCCTGTCTCGATTATACCAGCCAACGCAAGCAGTTCGGCGTCCATCTGCGCGAGCATCCGCTCATCCAACGCATGCTCACCGACATGATCACCCACATCGAGGCGGCCCGCCTGCTCTGCGTCGAGGCCGGGGTCATGAAGGATGCCCGTGACCCGCGTTCGATCATGGCCACCTCGACCGCCAAGTATTTCGCCTCGACCATGGCCGCCCGCGTCGCCTCGGACGCGGTGCAGATCCACGGCGCCAACGGCTGCGGCCAGGAGTATCCGGTGCAGCGCTACTTCCGCGATGCCAAGATCATGGAGATCATCGAGGGGAGCAGTCAGATCCAACAGACCATCATCGCCAAGTTCGGCCATCTGGATCACGTCCGGGATCAGCGCGCGCGGAGTCGCAAGGGATCTCGAGGTTGACACATGGCCAAGGAACAGAAGATCAAATGCGTGGTCTGGGATCTGGACAACACGCTCTGGGATGGGATTCTGGCCGAGAACGACCAACTGCTGCTGCGTGAGAATGTGGTCCGGGTGATCCGGATTCTGGATGAGCGTGGCATTCTGCAATCGATCGCCAGCCGCAACGATCGGGATGCGGCTTTGGCGCGACTCCAGGCGTTCGGTCTGGAGGCGTTCTTCCTCTATCCGCAGATCCATTGGGACTCCAAGGCCGACTCGATCGCGCGGATCGCCAAGACCCTGAACATCGGCATCAACACCTTCGCCTTCGTGGACGATCAACCCTTCGAGCGCGACGAGGTGCGTTTCGCCCATCCGGAGGTGCTGTGCATCGATGCCGCGGAGGTGGATGGGATCCCCGACCTGCCGGCCATGATGCCGCGTTTCATCACCGACGATTCGCGGCAGCGGCGGGCGATGTATCGGAGCGATCAACTGCGCAACGAACAGGAGGCGGAGTTCACCGGTCCCAAGGAGGCGTTCCTGGCCACCCTGGAGATGGAAGTCACCATCGCGCCGGCGGTGGAGGAGGATCTGCAACGGGCCGAAGAGTTGACGGTGCGCACCAATCAGCTCAACGCCACCGGGTATACCTATGGTTACGAGGAGTTGCGCGCCTTCAGCCAATCGCCGGACCATCGTTTGTGGATCGCCGGGTTGGATGACAAATACGGCACCTACGGCAAGATCGGGCTCGTGCTCATGGAGACCAGCGCCGACGCCTGGGTGATCAAGCTGTTGTTGATGTCCTGTCGGGTGATGGCGCGCGGGGTGGGGTCGATCCTGATCTCGCTGATCCGCCAGCAGGCCAGCAAGCACGGGGTGCGCCTGTTGGCCGAGTTCGTGCCCACGGAGCGCAACCGCATGATGTATATCACCTACAAGTTCGCGGGTTTCAAGGAGATCGGCGAGGACGAACGCGGGGTGACCTTGTTGGAGAACGATTTGAGCCGGATCCCGCCATTCCCGGAGTATGTGCGGATGCGGTTGACCGGCATGGCCTAGGCGGGCGTGACCCGGATCTCCCGTTACGGGCATTCGGGCGGCGTGACCTATCATCCATAATTCGAACGCGGATCAATGATGGCGACGATGGACATTCAAACGGCAGGCGTGGTGGGCGCGGGGGTGATGGGGGTGGGCGTGGCCCAGAACCTGGCCCAATGTGGCATGGATGTGGTGCTGGTCGATATCAGCGAGGCGGTCCTGGAGCGCGCCCGCAACGAGATCGGCAACAACGTCCGCTTTCAGGGGTTTTTCGCCAAGGAGAAGAACGGCCCGTCACCCGAGGAGGTGCTGGGTCGCATCGTCTTCACCACCGAGCCGGAAAAACTGGCGGAGGTGGACTATCTGGTCGAGAACGTGGTGGAGAAATGGCCGGTCAAGGAGGAGGTCTACCGCCGCATCGATCCCCTTTGCAAACCGTCGTGCGTCTTCGCGGCCAACACCTCGGCCATCTCCATCACCCGCATCGCCTCGGTGACCAAACGTCCGGACCGGGTGATCGGCATGCACTTCATGAATCCGGTGCCGATGAAACCCATGGTCGAGGTGATTCGCGGTTTCCACACCTCGGAGGAGACCATCGCGTTCTCCAAGTTTTTCTTGAAAAAAATGGGCAAGAGCTGCGTGGTGGTCAACGACTCGCCGGGTTTCGTCTCCAACCGGGTACTGATGCTCACCGTCAACGAGGCGGTGTTCCTGGTGGCCGAGGGGGTGGCCAAGGCCGAGGAGGTGGATCGGATCTTCAAAAGCTGTTTCGGCCACAAGATGGGCCCCCTGGAGACTGCGGATCTGATCGGCCTGGATACGATTCTCTATTCGTTGGACGTGCTCTACGAGAGCTTCAACGATTCCAAGTTCCGGCCCTGTCCGTTGTTGAAGAAAATGGTGGATGCCGGACTGCATGGCCGCAAGAACGGACGCGGCTTCTACGACTACCCGGTTTTGTAAGACCTTGGAACATCATATCATTCGGAATTCTTAGCTTGGACACGCACGGGTAATAACATGGAAACCACCGTCAAAATACGGGAATTTTTGGAAAAGTTCATTCGCGACGCAGACGTGGCCGATGACGAGGATCTGTTCGCCACGGGCCTGGTCACCTCCCTGTTCGCCATGCATTTGGTGCTTTTTTTGGAAAAAGAGTTCGGGGTCAAGGTGGACAACCGTGATCTGGATTTCGATAATTTTCGCACCATCAACGCCATCGTGGCCCTGATCGAGAAAAAACGGGCCACGGCGTAATTTTTCTTCTTCAGGATTGAGCGGAGAAGCGGCATGGCGGACACGACCCTCTCGGCGACGTTGGCGAAGCAATTATCCGCGTTGGCCGTGCTCATGGCGACCGGGGATGGCGAGGCGCTCGCCTCGGCCCAGAAGACCTTGCAGGAGACCCTGGGCCAGCAGGGGCTTTCGCCGGAGCAGGTCAAGGCGGTCGGGGAGAGCCTGATGGGCGATCTCCTGGCCGGATTGGGACGTGGGGATTCACCCGAACAGGCGGCCCAGGGGGTGGCGTCCGGCGCCGGGAATCTGCTCCAGACGGTTCAACGGGCGGATGCCCAGGCGGCTCAATCGCTGGAGAGCGCCCTGGCGAGCGGTCAGGGTGTCGGGGCTCTGAACGCGGCGGCGGAAAAGGGGGGGCAGACCGAAGCGTTCCAGAGTGCCCTGATCCAGGCGTTGCAGAGTGGTCAACCCCTGAATGCGGCGCTCAAGCAGGCCCGTGAGGTGCAGAAGGCGGCTGTCGCCAAGGAGACGGAGGACCGCGAGCAGGCGGCCAGGGAGCCGGTTTCGGAGCAGCATCTGCTCGAAACCATGCTCGCCGGCATGACCGAGGAGCAGGCGGCGTTGTTTCTGAAGGCCTATCAGGATGGCATGGCCCGGGGTCTGGATCCACGCGCGGCCTTGTCCCAGGCTGGCCAAATCAGCGAGCAGCACGCGCGCGTCCTGGCCGAATCCCATGTCGAGGTGCCAGCGGCCATGCGTCTGGCCCAGGCCCTCTCCAGTGGCCAGGATGCCCAGAAGATGCTGCGCGAGGCGGGCATCTCCCAGGGCGATGGCCAATCGGCCACGGCGGATGGCTTCACCAGGTCTCTGGTGTCGGGCGCGGATCCCACCAAGGCCATGCAGGCGCTCCAACAGATCCAGAGCGCGGTATCCCATCTGGAGAGCCAGCAGAGCGTGCCGATTTCGGCGGCGGATCGTCTGGCCATGGCCCTGGCCAATGGGGCCGAGGCGCAAAACACCCTCAACGCCCTCAACCCTGCCGGTGGGCAGGGGAATCAGGCATTTCTCGCCACGCTCACCCAGGCCCTCTCCCAGGGGGCGCCGGTGACCTCGGCCATGCAGAGCGCCCAGAGTGCCGGAACGGCCTCCAACGCTCTCGCCCAGAGCGCCAGCGTACCGATCACTCCCGCCAATCAACTGATGGCGGCACTCGCCTCCGGCGGGCAGGGGGCCTCCACGGCCATTGCCCAGGCCAGCCAGGGTGGTGGCGCCGAGGCCTTCGCCCAGGCGTTGAATCAGGCCTTGAGCCAGGGTGGCGGGGATGCGGCGGGCGCGATTCAGAGTGCCCGTGAGTCCCAGGCCGCGGCTTCGGAGCTTTCCGCCGCCAGCACCGTGCCGGTGAGCGCGGAGCAGCAGATGATCAATGCCATGGCCGATCCGGCCCAGGCGACCTCGGAATCGTTCCAGGAGCAGGTGGCTGCCGGCGGGGAGCAGGCCCTTGGGCAGGTGGTGAGTGCCGCGCTCGACGGTGGTGGCTCGGCGACCGAGACGGTGGTCGCCGCCAACGAACCGGTGGGCGGCGAGCCTCCCGCAGGGGCGGCGGAATCCCCCACGGCTGTTGAGACCGTGGCCGAGGCGGCCCAGACAGAGCCTGCCGGAAACACCGCCGAGGCCGGTCAGGAGTCCCCCGTCGAAGCCCCGGCGGAAGCCTCAGCCGATCCGATCGTCGCCTCCCTTGAGCCTGCCGTGGACAATCAACCGGCACCAGAACCCATGCCAGGGGAGTTGGCGCTCGATCTGCCCCCGGATTTGCCCGTGGAACCGGAGGAGGTGACCGATGTGGACGTGGAGCCGCCGCAGCCGGTCAACACCGCCCCGATCATTCTTCTGCCAGATACGCTGGAGGTGGATGAAGATCTGTTGTCGCCGATTACAGGTTTGACGGTCGATGATGCCGAGGCCGACTCCTTGATCGTCACCTTGCGGGTCGAACATGGCACGTTGACCCTGGCGCAAACCGATGGGCTCTCTTTCGACGAGGGGGATGGGGTTGGCGATGCCGCGATGGAGTTCCGTGGGACGATCGCCGACATCAACGCCGCCCTGGAGGGGATGGGATATCTGGGGGAGATCCACTACAACGGCTATGATGCCCTCGCGATCAGCGTGGACGATGACGGGCAGTACGGCATCGGTGGCGTGAAGAGCGCCTTCGACACGCTGGAGATCGTCGTGGGCGCGGTCAACGACGCGCCGGTGATCGGCGCCGTGACCGGAACCGCTCTCGAGGATGGTTCGATCGCCTTCACCGGTCAGGAGTTTG
>JADGAY010000354.1 GCA_015231775.1 Magnetococcales bacterium
GCCTCCATGGCCTACACCTTCGTGTTCCCCATGGCCTTCACCTATTTCTTGAGCTTTTCCGCGCCGGATATCGCCGCCATGCCGTCGATCTCCGAGTATCTCAGCCTGATCATGACCCTGATGCTCGCCTTCGGGCTGGTCTTCGAGATGCCGATCGTGCTGTTGCTGCTCATCAAGACCGGGGCGGTCACCACCCAGACGTTGATCGACAAACGCAAATACAACATCGTGCTCTCGTTCGTCGTGGCCGGCGTGATCACACCGCCGGATCCGATCTCCCAGATCATGCTTGCGGTGCCGATGTGTCTGATGTACGAGATCGCCATCTTCCTGGGACGCGGCATCGAACGCAAACAGGCCCAAGAGAATGCCTCCGCCGCGCCCAACCAGGAGGTCAACCCATCGTCCACCACGGAGTCCGGAACATGAGCAAACATCCCCTCGCGCCCGTGGAGATCATGCCCCTGGGCGGTCTGGGGGAGATCGGCATGAACCTCATGGTCTACGGCTACGAGAACAAACTGCTCGTGGTCGATTGCGGTCTCACCTTCCCTTCGCCCGAGACGCCTGGGGTGGATTTCATCATCCCGGACGTGCGCTATCTGGTGGAAAACCGTGATCGGGTCGTGGGCATCGTCCTCACCCACGGTCATGAAGACCACATTGGCGCCATGCCCTACATCTGGCCGCTGCTGGATGTGCCGATCCACGCCACGGCCATGACCCTGGGCCTTCTGGAAGGGAAATTCCGCGAACACGGTCTGCTCAATCAGGCCGAGTTGATCGAGGTCAAACACCGCCAACCGGTGCAGATCGGACCGTTCAACGTCACCTTTCTGCACGTCACCCACTCGATCGTGGACTCCTCGGCCCTGGCGATCCGCACGCCGCTGGGGACCATCGTCCATACCGGCGACTTCAAGATCGATCACACCCCGGTCAACGACCGTCCGACCGATCTCTATTCGTTCGCGCAGTTGGGCGAAAAGGGGGTGCTGGCGCTGCTCTCCGACTCCACCAACATCAACCGCCCCGGCTCCACCATCCCGGAGCAGACGGTGAGCGAAGCGTTCGCCAAACTCTTTCCCCGCGCCAAGGGGTTGTTGATCGTCGCCACCTTCTCGTCGAACATCCAGCGCATCCAGCAGGTCATGGAGGCCGCCGTGGCCGCCAACCGCAAGGTGCTGCTCAACGGTCGCTCGATGGTGGCCAATGTCAACGTGGCCCGCTCCCTGGGCTACATCGTCATCCCGGATGACCTGCTGATCGACATCCGCAAGTTCAACAGCCATCCGCGCCATCAGGTGATGGTGATCTCCACCGGCAGTCAGGGGGAACCCAACTCCTCGCTGGTGCGCATCGCCGCCGGCGAACACCAGGATATCGACATCCGCCCCGGCGACATGGTGATGCTCTCGTCCCGCTTCATTCCCGGCAACGAGGGGAGCATCTGGTCGCTGATCAACCTGTTGTTCAAGCGCGGCGCGGAGGTGATCCACGAAAAGACCCATCCGGAGGTGCATGTCTCCGGTCACGCGCCTCGGGACGATCTGCAACTGATGCTTGCCATGACCCGACCCAAGTTCTTCATTCCGATGCACGGGGAACGGCGTCATCTCCAGAGCCATCGCGATCTGGCCATCCGCATGGGCATCCCCCCCGAACGGGCCCTGGTGATCGAGAATGGCGATCGCGCCGTGCTCGACCGCGACACCTTGCGGGTGGACGGCTCCATTCCGAGCGGACGGGTGTTCGTGGATGGCAAGGGGGTGGGTGACGTGGGCGACATCGTGTTGCGCGATCGGATGCATCTGGCCGAGGACGGCATGGCGGTGGTGCTGCTGGTGATCAACAAGGCCACCGGCGATGTGCTGCAACGTCCCGAACTCCTGACCCGCGGCGTGGTCTACGAAGACGAAAGCCAGGAGCTGCTCGAAGAGGCCAAGGACGCCATCGAGGCCTCGTTGGCGCTCGGTTCCAAGGGGATGGACTTTTCCGACGACGAGGTGGTGGGTCCGTCGGAGATCGCGCAACGAGCCCTGCGACGGTTCTTCAAACGCCGTCTCGGGCGGCGTCCGGCGGTCTTCCCCCTGATCATGGAGATGTGATCCCATGACCACCAAGCGACGTCCCACCCCGGCGGCCCCCAAGGCCGACGCGCCGCTGACGCCCGGCGCGCAGATCGTGCGCGAGGCGCTGGGTCTGATCATGCTGTTCCTGGGCGCCTTTCTGCTGCTGACCCTGCTCTCCCACAACCCCGAGGATCCCTCGTTCAACTACGCCAGC
>JADGAY010000355.1 GCA_015231775.1 Magnetococcales bacterium
ATCTGATCGGCAGAAGGCTCAAGGATGTGGCAAAGAGCCGGGAGAATCGCACCCTGATCGCCGCCGTGGAACGCGATCAGGAGACCCACGTCCCGGACGGGGATTTCGTCTTCCATGCCAATGACCGGCTCTACATCCCGCTCCTGGCCGGCCAGGAGCTTTCGGCGGCCTTTGCCTTCATGGGACTGGAGCAGAGCCATCTGCGCATGCGCAAAAGCCACTACCTGATCGCCGGCGGGGGACGCATGGGGCTGCAACTGGCCCTGAAACTGGAAAACGAGGGGTTCCGCCCCACTCTCGTGGAAAAGGATCGCACTCGGGGACAAATCCTGGTGGAGCGACTCTCCACGACGCGCGTGCTGTTGGGCGATATCACCGATCCGAGTCTCATGCAGGAGATGATCCACCCGGATACCACCTACATCGCCCTGACCGGCAACCAGGAACTCAACTTCATGTCCTCGGTGCTGGCCCGCCGCTTCGGGGCTGGACGGTCGATCACCATGTTCGACAACGAAGGGTACATCTCCCTTTCCTCGTTCATGGGCATCGATGCCGCGATTCATCCCAATCTCACCGCCATCGGCCAGGTGCTGGGGCTGCTGCGTCCGTATGACGTGCGTGAGGCACACCTGATGCTCGGTGGCAAGCTCGAGGCGGTGTTGGTACGCCTGGAACGCGACTCCCCTCTGGTCGCCAAGGCGCTGCACGAAGCCGGTATGCCCAAGGGGGTGATCGTCGCCGCTCTGCTGCGCAAAAATCGGCTCATCCTGCCGGATGGCAACACCCATCTGCTTCCTGAAGATCAAATCCTGATCGTCACCCATCGCCAGAGCAAGAACAAGCACAAGCTCACCCAACTGATCAAACCGGGACACTGACCCCCATGAATCTCATCATGAATCTGCGGGTGCTCTCCCTGTTGGCGCTCCTGCTCTCCTTCACCATGTCCGCGCCCCTGCTGGTCGCCTGGTTGTTGCACGAGGATATCCGTCCGTTCGTGCATGCCATGCTGATCGGTGGCGGCATGGGCGGAATTCTGTTCTTCGCGACCCGCCACGCCCGCACCGAACTTCACGCCCGCGACGGCATTCTGATCGTGGGACTCGGCTGGACCATGGCCACGGTGCTGGCCGGTCTGCCGTTCGTCTTCGGCGGCTGGATGGGGTGGATCGACTCCTGGTTCGAAACCGCTTCCGGCTTCACCACCACCGGCGCCTCGATCCTCACCGACGTGGAGATCCTCCCCAAGAGTCAGCTCTTCTGGCGCTCGGAGATCCAATGGCTCGGCGGCATGGGGATTTTGTTATTGGCCATCGCCATCCTCCCCTTCCTGGGAGTTGGCGGCATGGAGATCATGAAGGCCGAAGTCCCCGGCCCCACCAAGGATCGCCTGGTGCCGCGGGTGGCCACCACCGCCCGCATCCTCTGGGTGATCTACGCCGGCTTGACCCTTGCCAACCTCCTCGCCTTCTTGGGCTCGGGTATGGATTTTCTGGAAGCGATCGATCACGCCTTCACCACCCTGGCCACCGGCGGCTTCTCCACCCGCAACTTGAGCCTGGCCGCCTTCTCCCCCGCCGCCCAGTGGTGGTGTACCTTCTTCATGTTCCTGGCGGGAACCAATTTTCTTCTTCACTACCGCCTCGTTTTCCGTCGTGACCTCGGTATTTTCAAAGATGCGGAGTTCAAAACCTACTTGGGTCTCTTCGTCATCTCCTCCCTGTTCATCGGCGTGATCCTCATGTTCGAACAGAACAAGGATCTGGAACTGGCCATGCGTCACGCCTTCTTCAACGTCATTTCAATCATCACCACCACCGGATTCGCCAACGACGACTTCGCCCAGTGGCCGCTCTTCTTGCAGGTGATCCTGCTGAATCTCATGGTGATCGGTGGCATGGCCGGCTCCACGGCGGGTGGCATCAAGGTCATCCGTCTGGTGATGATCTGGGAGCTGTTTTTGAACATCCTCGACCGGTTGATGGCCCCGCGTCGTTTGACGCTGCCCAAATACGCCGGAACCTCCATTTCCCCGGAGGTGATGGAGGGAAGCCTGATCATGGTGGTGGTGTTTTTGTTCGTGATGCTGCTGTCGGTGATCGTGCTGACCGCCGTGGGACTCGACTTCACCACCGCCTTTTCCGCCTCGCTGGCCTGCATCGCCAACGTGGGACCGGGCATCGCCAAGGTGGGACCGGTGGAGAACTACGCCTTCATCCACGACGCCGGCAAACTGCTCCTCATCATCACCATGATCGCCGGACGCCTGGAACTGTTCA
>JADGAY010000094.1 GCA_015231775.1 Magnetococcales bacterium
CATCGACCAGATTGAAGATATAATAGCCCTTGGTGTTCTTTTTGAGGGGATAGGCCAGTTGACGGCGACCCCACATCTCGTGCAGCAGGATCGTGCCGCCATTGGCGGTGATGATCTCAGCCACGCGAGCCGCGACCTGTTCCACCTGTTCGGTGGTCAGATCCGGGCGTACAATGAAGATTGACTCGTAATAAGCCACGGCGCCTCCTTTCGGTTTTGTTTCGGACGTCTGGCCCCAAGGCGCCAGCCCAGGAGCAAGGAGTTAATAGGCTTCAATGATGAAGAAAACACACCATTGTTACAGCACGGAACTGGAAAATCAAGAGAATATGATTTTTCCCTGGAAAAATTCCGCCGAGTGTCCGGAGATCCTCCCTTTTTTTACCACGCGCCTAGGCGGCGTGAGCGCGGGAAGCTGGGCGGGTTTCAATCTCGGGGATCATGTGGGCGATGATCCCGCCCACGTCGCGCGCAACCGGGAACGGCTCCTCGCTGCCCTCGCGCCCCATGCCACGGAGTTGGCCCTGGTCAATCAGGTGCATGGCGACGCCGTGGCCATCGCCGGTTGGAACGGTCCCCGTCCCGACGCCGACGCGGTGGTCACGGACCGCCCAGGCGTGGTGGCCGCGGTACTCACCGCCGATTGCGCGCCGGTGCTCTTTGCCGACCCAAAAAGACGCATCGTCGCGGCGGCGCATGCCGGTTGGCGCGGCGCGGTTGGGGGAATCCTGGAGAATACAGTGGCGGTTTTGATGGAAAATGGAGCTTGTCGGGAACAATTGCGGGTGCTGATCGGTCCATGTATCGGAGCGAAACACTACGAAGTAAGCACTGACTTTCGAGAACAAATTATTATTGCAACACAGGATAAAATTGGCATGGATTGCCAAAATTTCTTTTCTATGGAGAAGAAATCAGCTAAGATGCATTTTGATTTACCTGGATACGTCCTTGCACGGCTCATCAAGACCGGAATTGACGCTCGTCAAATCATCAATCTGGAACAATGTACCTATGGCCTGGAATCCTTTTTCTACAGTCACCGCCGCGCGGTTCATCGACACCAAGATCCCTGTGGACGACAATTGTCCGGCATCCTGGTCGTCCCTCCCCACCAACCGCAGAACCCTGATCTTCTGGCTCACGGTCGCCATCTCCATCGGTCCGACCAGCGCCTGGGCCGATAGCCCCCTGGATCGCCTCATCACCAAGATCGCCATCCAGGAAAACCTCGATCCCGATCTGTTGCGCGCCGTGGTGGCCACGGAATCAGACTTCAACAACGAAAGCGTCTCACCGGACGGGGCCATCGGGCTGATGCAGCTCATGCCCGAAACCGCCAAGCTCGTCGGGGTCAAAAACATCCACAACCCGGAGCAGAATCTGCGCGGTGGCGCCCGCTACCTCGGACAAATGCTCCGACAGTTCCCCAAAATCCCCCACGCCCTGGCTGCCTACAACGCCGGGCCCAAAATGGTCGAACGCTACCAGGGGGTTCCGCCCCTCAGCGAAACCCAACGCTACGTGGGCAAGGTCTTGGACTACTACCAAAGGACCACTGGTAGCAAAAAACGTACCAGCGTATCCAAAAAATCCACGAATGACAAATCCGGCGCATCCAAGCAGGCGCGTCTCAACCGACCGGATATCCCGTCCAAGGCTGCCCCACCGCCCTCGCCCAACCTGACGATCCAGCGGACGCATGCCCAGGCGCGTCATGATCTCGTCAACTCCTCGGCGAACAACGGCAGACGCATCCCGCAATTCGCCATGGCCTTGAGTGAACCGGTCGATGGCGAATCCGTTCCCGTGCTGCGCGCCGCCCAGTGAGCGCATCCCGTTCCTGGAGTCGTCGCTCCTGAACGCCCGCCTCACCGAGTCGTGCATCGTTACCTCACTGTATGAAAAAAACGGGCCAGTTCATGCGGCCCGCTTCTCTTTTCCAGCCTCCCTTATCGAGGCCGCGGTCATCATGCCGCTGGTCCCCAACGGGGAGGGCTGGGATCTGCTCTTCATCCGCCGCACCCAGAGCGTGGCCCACCACCCCGGACAGATCGGCTTCCCCGGTGGTCGCGCCGAACCCGAGGATCCCTCCCCCCTGCACACCGCTCTGCGGGAGATGGCGGAAGAGTTGGGAATCCACCTCGATCCCTCGGCGATTCTCGGCTTCATCCCCCCCACACCGACCCAGGTGACCGGCTTTTTGATCCATCCGTTCGCGGCCCGGCTCGATCCACCCTACGTTCTGACCCCGGACCCTGCCGAAGTGGCGGAAACGCTCCTGATTCCCTTGCAATTCTTTTTGGAAGCGGTCAATCTCTCTCCATGCGCCGACCAGTTCGACTATCATGGCAATCGGGTCTGGGGCGCGACCGCCAGAGTCATGACACAATTCTGTGTCGCTCTTTTGACGAGAATGGGATGCGCATCCTGATCTTTTTGACGCTTGGAGTGGCCACCCTGTTCGGGTTGATCTATGGAATCGGCATGATCTGGCGCGCCCTGCACCCCGCTTCCGCGCCGGAACCACTGCCCGTCCCGTCGTGGTTGGCGGGTCGCATGGGACACTGGCTGGCCATGGTGGTGCTGGCGTCTCTGCTCGGACTGGCCCTGGAGGATCTCCTCACCACGCGCAAGGATCCAGGCGAACATCAACCCCCGCCGCGTCTGACCCAACCGGCGACCAAGGGGCCGTGAAGCCGCCCCTTCCCCGGCCATCCGGAGAGGTAAGAAAAGGGGGGAGTGACAAACGCACCGCCGCAACGCCCCGGACCGTCTCTCACCCCCCCTGTTCCGTGCGCCACTTCTGATAACAACCGTCGAAAAACAGCTCCAACCGGTCGATGATCTCCCGATCCGGACTGCCGGTCACCTTGCCCATCAAAATCCGCGACGCCTCGGACAATACCGCCCCATCCGCCTCGATCATCGGATAGGTTCGTTTCAGCCGTTTCAATCCCGCCACCGCGCTCTCCACCTCGGGACGTGGAATATCCAGCGGCACCTCCGGGCAGGCGTCAACGGGGGCATCGTTCCCAGCCCGGGAACGTTCGCTGACCAGAAAACGACCCAAACGCATCAACGTCTGCCGTTCCCCGGCGTCCATCTCGCCCCACAGATCCAGCAATGCCCGCTTTTCCGGATCCCCGTTCCCCATCCACATGGCTCACTCCCTCGACCCGTGCCAGACAAACTCAGCGGCTGTCTGGTAATTCCAGAATGGCATCACCAAACCTGCACGAATCGAACAGATCGATTCGTGCGTCTCAAATTGCCGCGCAATTTGGCGGGCCATACATGGCCCGCATCGGCTGTTTGGCAATCACCAAACAGCCTCTCAGAGCCTCCCCCGAATCATCCCCACCAGATCATCCCCGGCTTGGGTCGAGGTTCGAAGGGGATCGCCGCGCGCCCATCGGTCTGGCTCGCCCGCCGCTCCTCGGCGATCTCGAGCAGGTGCTGACGGGCCAGATACCCCCCGATCTCCCGGACCCACGCCTCCTGACGGGCCGTCAACGGCGCGCCAACCCGTTGCGTCACCGTGTGTCGCACCAGGTCCACCTCCACCTCCGCGCCCCGCGCCAGCACGAGGGTCACCGCCACCGGCACCGCCCCCTCCAGGCGCACCTCGTGGCGCACCACCCCGCCCAGGCCACCGCTCATGGCTTGACGGGCAACACGATCTTGCGTTTGGCCACCTCCCGGCGCGGACGGTAGAGAATCGTCACATGGCCGATGGTTCCCGCGTGGGCACACCCGGTGGCGATTTCGATCTCTTCGCGGATCAAGGACTTCTCCTCCTTGTAATCGTTGAACTTGATCTTGATCAGCTCATGATCCTCCAGGGCCCGTTCGACCTCGGCCAACAAACTGAGGCTCAACCCCTCCTTACCCACCCACACCACCGGTTGCAGCCCATGCGCCAGCCCACGCAGATACTTGCGCTGGGTGGCGGTCAACGCGTCGGTGGCGTCGCCCTGGGTCGTGGTATGGATCTCATCACATGAATTCATCGTTCAAACCCTCGTGCAGGACCGTGCCCAGGGTTCCCTGCACCATCTCTTGCAGGGCCCCGGCATCCGGGACAAAAGCGACATGGAACAGCGCATCCCCCTGATGGACCAGGGGATGGTTGGTGTGACCGATGATCACCCCTTCGCGATCGGCGCGCACCTCGACCATTTCCGAACCCAGGGGGTTGGCCACATGGCCGAGCAACTCCCCCTTGCGCACATGGGCGCCAACCCGTTTCTCCGGCAACATCAAGCCGCTCTCCGGGGCGCGCACCCAGCGACTGGAGCGGGCGATCCACCAGCGGGCCTGGGACTCCCGCGGGGTGGTTCCAGCGACCTGGGAAGGGGACGTCACGCCCCCCTCCCGGACATTGGCGACCTGCGTTGGCGCCTTGCTCCCCTCGAGCATCTCCAGGTGGCGCATCACCCCCAGAATACCTTTCAACCCGGCCTGAATGGCCACCTCGTCCAGACGCAGCGCCTCGCCCCCCTCGTAGAGCAGCACCGGCACCCCGGCGGTATCGGCGGCGGCGCGCAGCGACCCCTCCAGCAGGTCGGCCTGGAGATGCACCGGCGCGTGAAACGCCCGCGCCATGGCCTCGACCGCCTCGTTGCCCGCCTTGCCGCGTGTTTGCGGCAGGTTGTAGCGTTGGCGCGTGCCGGCGTGCAGGTCGATGCCGTGGGTGGCGCGCGCCACGATCTGGCGCATGAACAGATCCGCGGTGCGTGCCGCCAGCGAACCGTGGACCAATCCCGGAAAGGAGCGGTTCAAATCCCGGTGATCCGGGAAATAGCGGTTGTGGTGCAAAAATCCCAGCACATTGACCACCGGGATCACCATCAGCGTGCCGCGCAACCCCCGCAGCACCCGTTGGCGCATCAGGCGGCGACAGATCTCGATGCCATTGAGTTCATCCCCGTGCAACGCGGCGCTCACGAACAGGCAGGGGCCGTGGCGTCGCCCATGAAAGAGGTGCACCGTCAGATCGACCGGGGTATGGGTATGCAGGCGGGTGACCGGGATATGGGCCACGGCCTGTTCGCCTGGTTGAATCTTGATGCCGGCGATTTCAAAGGGATCGTTTTTCTTGGATCGTTTGCGTCGTTCGCTCATCCCACGCCCGTGCTCTCGGCTGCCGCCATGTCACGCTCGATCTCACCGTGCATCAAGTCGAGAAAGATCTGGAGAAGATTGGGATCCCACTGTCCCGCATGCTTCTCCCGCTCCATGATCTCCATGGCCCGCAAGGGAGCCATCCCCTTGCGGTAGACCCGATCCCCGGTCATGGCATCCCAGGTATCGGCAATCGACACGATGCGCGCCAACAGGGGGATGTTCTCCCCAACCAGACCGTCGGGATAGCCGCTGCCGTCCCAGTGTTCATGGTGCCAGGCGGCGATCTCCAGAAACTCGTGAAACCGATGCAACGGACGCATGATCGTCGCCGTGTAACGGGCATGTCCGCGCATGATCGCGTACTCTTCATCCGTCAACGGCCCAGGTTTGTTCAAAATGGTATCCGGCACGCCGATCTTGCCCAGATCGTGCATCAGGGCCCCCTTGCTGAGGACTTTCAGACGCTCATCGGATAGCCCCAAATGCTTTCCCAGTTTCACCGAATACTTCGAGACACGCGCTGAATGGCTTTGGGTATAGGAATCCTTGGCTTCAAGCGCCTTGCTCAACGCCTGAAGCGTTTGCAGGTAGCTCTCCTCCTGTTCACGCATCAACCGTCCGATGTTATCCGCCATGCCATTGATGGCACGTCCAAGTTCCCCGATTTCGTCCCCAGGCAGTGTCGCGGGGATGCGCGCCTCCAACTCACCCGAACCAAACCGGGACATGGTTTGGGAGAATCGACGCACATGACGAATGGTCAGATGGTGCATCAACCACCAAACGAACAAGAACAATAATAATCCAGAAGTTGTAATCAATACGATGATACGCTTTTCATACGCATCGTCGTTGATCCGAATCTGATGCATCAACTCGGCCATATCCAGTTCCGCCTCAAGACCGGCGTTGACCGAATGGCCGCCCAAACGAACCGGAATGATGACATCCACCGTTGGATGCCCATCGAACTCCCGATTCTCGATGACCGTGGCCAGGTCCGAGGATATGATGGGCTTGCCTTCCCGAATCACCTGTCCATAGACCCCATCCAGGAGCTTGTCGGGATGCTCTCCCGCCATCGTATGGGCAATCACCTGGCCGCGATCCGAGTAAAGATAGATCTCCCTGGGCCTGAAATCCAAATGCGCCAGTCGCTCCGGCTCGAAACCGGTCATCAATACCTGGCGATACTGCTCTCTGGGGGCATCGGGCGGCAAAACTTCCAACAGACGGGAAATACCCACCAGGTAGCTTTGGGCGTGCCTGTAGACCTGATCCAGCATCGCCCGTTCAAGCTGTGTCTCCGAAACGATCACCAACCAATAGATCGTGAAAGCAAATCCCAACAGCGATCCGCCAAGCACCTTCTGGGTCAGTGAGAGTCTCGTCTGCCACATATCGCCCGCCATGCCACCTCAGAAATGGCGCCAGCCACCCTGCTCCAACACCAACCGCTCCCCGTCCGCCGCCACCACCTCAACCTCCGCCCCCGCGACAATCTCCCCAATCTCGGTCACCGGAACCCCAACCCGTCCGCTCAACGTGTGCACCATCTCCACCGCACCCGGCGCGACGGTGAACAACAACTCGTAATCCTCGCCACCGGTCAGTATGCGCCGCATCAACGCCGGATCACGCAACACCAGACGCCGCGCCGCCTCGGAGAGCGGAATCCGCCCGACATCCAGCCGTGCACCCTTGCCCGATGCCGTACAAATGTGCCCCAGATCCGCCACCAATCCATCGGAAACATCAATCACCCCACGGGCCGCCGCCGCATCGGCAAGCGCCACCCCCATGTCAACCCGCGGCTCCGGCAGATCCAGACGACCCTCCAGATAGCGACGATCCGCCTCGTCCACACCGATCAAACCACCCTGACGTACCGCCAAACCCAAGGTCGCATCGCCGATGGTGCCGGTGACGAAAATCCGGTCCCCCACCTCGGCAACCCCTCGCGTCAGCGCCCGTCCCTGCCCCACCAACCCGAACATGGTCACATGAATCGTGCGACCGGAGGGGGAGCCCGTGGTGTTGCCCCCCACGATGGTCACCCCAAACCGCTCCCCACACCCACGCAACCCGCGGGTAAACTCCGTCAGCCACTGGGAAGGGGTCTCCCCAGGCAGGCCAACCGACAACAGATACCAGTTCGGCCTGCCGCCCATGGCCGCGATGTCGGATAAATTGACCCGCAACGCCTTCTCCCCGAGCAGAAAGGGATCATCCGTGGCGGAAAAGTGGATCCCCTCGATCAGGGCATCCACCGTGGCGAGCAACTGCTGGGTGCGTGGCACCGCCAACACCGCCGCGTCATCCCCAATCCCGGCCACCACCCCGGCAACCCCTTCCAACCGCAAGGGCTGAAAAAACTCGCGAATCAACGGAAACTCCCCGACCGAAGCCAGGGTCGTGGCGATCTCCTCCTTCATGGGACACCTCCCTCGGATTGCGCCCGCGCGGCGCGAATGCGACTTGCCACGTTGTCCATCACACCGTTGACGAAGGCCCCCGAGCCATCCCCGCCGTAACGCTTGGACAACTCGATGGCCTCGTGGATCACCACCGGCACCGGCAACTCCGGTTCGGCCAACAACTCATAGATCCCCTGACGCAGAATGTTCCGGTCGATGGTGGAGATGCGCGCCAACGACCAGTTGTTCGCCCCCAGGCTGATCCAGTGATCCAACTCCTCGAGCCGGCTCCAGGTGCCGGCGGCCACCTTCTGGAAGTAATCCAGATCCGCCCGACCGTCCGCGTTGTCCTCGCACAACTGCACCACGGCACGATGAATCCCATCGCCGGTGATGTCACATTGATACAGCGCCTGCAAGGTCAACTCGCGGGCCTTGTGACGACTCAATCCCGTGCCCTGCTCCGGCTGCTCCGCCCGCGTCCCGTTGGATGCGATTGACCCGGTTGCCGACCGTGGACGCGATGAAACTCCATTCATGCTCAATGATCAAATCCCTCTGCGTGATTGTCCGACTTGGTACGTCCAGGAGGCCTGCCTTCTAAAAAAAAGAGGAAGGCCAGATAACGCCCCCCTCTCGCACGCGCCGTTTTTCTCGACTTTCTGGTGGGAAAATCAATCCAGCTTCTTGAACAGATCGATCATCTCGATCACGCTCAACGCGGTCTCCCACCCCTTGTTGCCCGCCTTGGAGCCGGCCCGCTCGATGGCCTGCTCCAGGGTATCGGTGGTGAGCACCCCGAAACCAACCGGCACCCCGCTCTCCAGACTCACCGCCGCCACCCCCTTGCTCACCTCGGCGGAGACGTAATCGAAGTGGGGGGTCGAGCCGCGAATCACCGCGCCCAGACAGATCACCCCGTCATAACGACCGCTCTGGGCCACCTTCTGGGCAGCCATGGGGATCTCGAAGGCCCCCGGAACCCGCAGCACGGTCATCGACTCCCGGCTCGCACCATGCCGCACCAGGGCATCCACCGCGCCCTCGAGGAGCCGTTCGGTGATGAAGCTGTTGAAACGGGCCACCACCAGCGCGAACCGCGCGCCACTGGCATCCAGATGACCTTCCAACGTTCTGATGTCACTGCTCATGCCGATGTCACTCCCCAGCCGCTAACGCCGCCTGGTTCGCACCCGCGAACTGTCGCAGCAGGTGACCCATCTTGTGGTGCTTGACCTCCAGATAGGCCGCATTGCCGGAACGGGCCGGGATCTCGATCGGCACGCGCTCGACCACCTCCATCCCATACCCCTCCAGCCCGATGATCTTCTTCGGATTGTTGGTCATGATGCGCAGACGCCGCACCCCGAGATCCCGCAGGATCTGGGCCCCGATGCCGTAATCGCGCAGATCCGCCGGGAAGCCCAGCTCCAGATTGGCCTCCACCGTGTCGAACCCCTGATCTTGCAGATTATAGGCGTGCATCTTGTTGACCAGGCCGATGCCGCGCCCCTCCTGACGCAGATAGAGCAGGATGCCGTGTCCGTGCTCCCCGATCTGGCGCATGGCGGCGTGGAGCTGACTGCCGCAGTCGCACCGCTGACTGCCGAACACGTCACCGGTCAGACACTCGGAGTGCACCCGCACCAGCACCGGCTCCTCGGAATCGATCTCCCCCTTGACCAGCGCCACATGCTGGAGATCGTCCACCTGGTTGGCAAAGATGATCAGACGCCACTCCCCGCCGAAATCGGTGGGCATGCGGGTCTCCACCACCCGCCGCACCAATTGCTCATGGGCGGTGCGGAAGGAGATCAGATCCGCGATCGTGGCGATCTTGAGGCCCATGCGCCGCGCCAGCTCCATCAGATCCGGCACCCGCGCCATGCTGCCATCCTCCTTGAGGATCTCGCAGATCACCGCGGCGGGCTTGAGTCCGGCCAGTCGGGCCAGATCCACCGAGGCCTCGGTATGTCCCGCGCGCACCAGCACCCCCCCATCCTTGGCCACCAGCGGAAAGACATGCCCCGGTCGCACCAGGTCGCACGGCGAGCTGGCATCGTCGATGGCCACCGCCACGGTGCGCGCCCGATCCTGGGCCGAGATGCCGGTGGTGACGCCGGTCTTGGCCTCGATCGACACCGTGAAGGCGGTCTTGAACTGGGCGTTGTTGTCCGCCACCATCAACGGAAGCTGCAACTGCCGCGACCGCTCGCCGGTGAGGGCCAGACAGACCAACCCGCGACCGTGCATCACCATGAAATTGACCGCTTCCGCGGTGGCGAACTGGGCCGGGATCACGAAATCCCCCTCGTTCTCCCGGTCTTCGTCGTCCACCAGGATCACCATGCGACCCTGGCGGAACTCCTCGAGCACCGCGTCGATCGAATCGAACTGAAATTCCATAATCCCTCGCCTAAAACCCCTGCTGCCTTAAAAAGGCCTCATCCAACCCGCGTTTCTCGCGTACCACGCCGCAGCTCGCCCCACGCGTCAACAACCGTTCCACATAGCGACCCAACAGGTCGCTCTCGATGTTCACCTCGACCCCTGGGGCCAAGGTGGCCAAGGTGGTGCCGTTCTGGGTGTGCGGGATGAGGTTGATCGAAAAACGGCTCTCCTCCCCCACATCCTCGACCTGGTTGACCGTCAGGCTCACCCCGTCGATGGCGATCGAACCCTTGGCCACGATGTACTTGCCCACCGTACCGGGCAGGCGAAACCACACCTCCAGCGACCGTCCGCGGGTTGCGACCCGCTCCACCCGCCCCACCGCGTCCACGTGGCCGGCCACCAGATGACCATCCAGCCGTCCGCCGAAACGCAACGCCCTCTCCAGATTGACACGCGTCCCGGCCCGCAAGTTCCCGAGGGTCGAGGAGTCGAGGGTGGCCGCCGACACCTGGGCCGCGAAACCACCCGCTGGCTGAAGCTCGACCACCGTCAGGCACACCCCGGAGACCGCGATGGAATCCCCGAGTTTCACCTCGGTGAAATCGCAATCCACCCGCACCAGCCACTCGGCGGCGGAGCGCTCCACGGCGCGGATCACCCCCACCTGTTCGATCAGGCCAGTAAACATCGCGACCCCTCGAAATCCCCCTCGATCAGCAGATCTTCCCCCACCTGGCTGACGTTCATGTTCACCAGTCTCTGGGCATCGGCCAGGGAGCCGATGCCGATGCTGTCGAGCAGACCACGGGAATCCTTGCCGCCGATCAGCTTCGGAGCCACGAACAGCGACAGTCGATCCGCCAGCCCGGCCTCCAGCAGCGCGCCGGTCAACACCGATCCGGCCTCGCACAACACGCTGGTCAGATCCAACTCCGCCAGACGGGCCATCAGATCGCTTAAATTGACCCGCCCGTCCGGGGTCTCCCGACACGGGATCACCCGCACATTGGCGCGGGAACCCAACGCCTCGGCGCGGGCGAAGTTGGCCCCGCGTCCGGTGGCGATCCACAACGGGGAGTCCACCGACGAGTCGAACACCCGCGCGTTATCCGGAATGCGCAGCCGCGAATCCACCACCACCCGCACCGGATCACGCCCACCCGGCATGCGACAATTCAGGCGCGGGTTATC
This sequence comes from Magnetococcales bacterium, assembly GCA_015231775.1. GTDB lineage: Bacteria > Pseudomonadota > Magnetococcia > Magnetococcales > Magnetaquicoccaceae > Magnetaquiglobus. The sequence goes on from JADGAY010000094.1 coordinate 11,133, forward strand.
GGCCAGAATCGTGCCGATGCCCACCAATACCGCGTCGTGCTGATCACGCATGCGCTGCACCCTGGCCCGGGCCGCCGGACCGGTGATCCACTGACTCTCCCCGGTGCGCGTGGCGGTCTTGCCATCCAGGGAGGCGGCCAACTTCAGGGTGATCAGCGGTCGCTCCTTCTCGATCCAGATCACGAACGGACGGTTGAGTTCGAACGCCTCCTCGGCGCGCACCCCCACCACCACCTCGATCCCCGCCGCCCGCAACCGGTCCACCCCCCGTCCCGAGACCTGAAGGTTCGGATCGATCATCGCGATCACCACCCGCGCCACGCCGGCCCGGATCAGGGCATCGGCGCACGGCGGGGTGCGTCCGTGGTGGGAGCAGGGTTCCAGATTCACATACGCGCAGGCTCCAAGCGCCCGCGCCCCGGCCTCGCGCAGGGCGAACACCTCGGCATGGGGCGCTCCGGCATACGGATGATACCCCTGCCCCACGATCTCCCCATCCCGCACGATCACGCAACCCACCACCGGGTTGGGTCGTGTGCGTCCCGTGGCCCGCGCCGCAAGACGCAAGGCCAGGGCCATGTAGCGACGATCGTGGTTCACGGGCGATCCGGCCCCCCCTGAATTCAAGAATCGATCACATTCCGGGATAGACGGGGAATCTCCGACACAGCTCCGCCACCTGGGCGCGGGTCTCCTCCTCCACCCCGGCATCGCCCTCCGGATGACCCGACAGGGCATCGACCACCCGCACGATCAACTGGCCGATGGTGGCGAACTCCTCCGTGCCGAAGCCGCGGGTGGTCGAGGCCGGCGTGCCCAGCCGAATCCCCGAGGTGATGAAGGGCGAACGAGGATCGTTGGGAATCGCGTTCTTGTTGCAGGTGATCCCGGCCCGCTCCAACGCCTTTTCGGTATCCTTGCCGGTGATGTCGCGGGAGGTGAGATCCACCAGCATCAGGTGGTTGTCCGTCCCACCCGAGACGATGCGCAATCCCCCCGCCACCAGGGTCTCGGCCAACACCCGCGCATTGGCGCGCACCTGCTTGATGTAGGTCGCGAACTCGGGCCGCGACGCCTCGCCGAAGGCCACCGCCTTGGCCGCGATGACATGCATCAACGGACCACCCTGGATGCCGGGGAAGATCTTGGAGTTGATCTTCTTGGCCAGATCCTCGCGATTGGTGAGGATCATGCCGCCGCGCGGACCACGCAGGGTCTTGTGGGTGGTGGTG
>JADGAY010000095.1 GCA_015231775.1 Magnetococcales bacterium
ACATCCAAATCGCCATCTGCGGCTCGGCGGGCGACGGCACCATCGCCGCCGGCGACATTCTGCGCAATGCCGTGGCCGCCGCCGGGTACCGGGTCATCAGTTTTGATGTCTACCCCCCGGAGATCCGCGGCTTCGGCAAATGTATCGCCCGGGTGCGCATCACCACCGAGCAATCCTATTCGCTCAAGCGCCAGTCGGACATCCTCATCTCTCTCGACGACAGCCATGCGATCCCGCATGCCGGCGAGGTACGGGATTTCGGCGGTCTGATCTTCGAGTCGCAACCCCTCTCCCCGTGCGCCGAGGGGGAACACATGAGCGGTCATGTGCTGCCGGGTCAAATCCCGTATGGCTTCCCGATCCGCGAACTGGCCCAGAAGGCCACCGGCGGGGCCCGCTCCCGCAATCTGGTGGTGCTGGGGATCCTGGCCGGACTGCTCGGCCTGGCGCCCGCGAGTTTTCAGAAGATCATCGAGAAGAAGTTCGGCAAGCAGGGCCCCACCGTGGTGGGACGCAATCTGGCCGGCTTCCAGGCCGGTTTCGATGCCGGGGCCTCCACCTTCAAGCTCGACGACGCCTTCGTGTCGCCCATCGACAAGCCCGCATCCAACGGCAAGGTGATCATGCTCTCGGGCAACGCCGCCGTGGTGCAGGGGTGCATGGACGCGGAGCTGGCCACCTTCTTCGGCTATCCGATCACGCCGGCCACCACGATCATGGAGCGCCTGGCCACCGAGTTGCCCAAGAAGGGACGGCGGCTGCTCCAGACCGAGGACGAGATCTCGGCCATGGCCGCCACCATCGGCGCCGGTTATGCCGGAGCCCGTTCCGCGACCGCCACCTCGGGTCCGGGTCTGGCGTTGATGGCGGAGATGCTGGGTCTGGCGACCATCACCGAAACCCCGTGCGTGGTCTTCGTGTCCCAGCGCGGCGGTCCCTCCACCGGCATGCCGACCAAGACCGAGCAGTCGGATCTGAACGCCGCCATCTACGGCAGTCCGGGGGATTCGCAGCGCATCGTCATCGCCCCCACCAATGTCGAGGGGTGCTACCGCTGCGCGGGCAAGGCCTTCGAAATGGCCGAACGCTACCAGACCCCGGTGATCGTGCTGTTGGATCTCTATCTCTCCAACCGCTACGAGACCGTCACCCTGGCCGCCTCGGGACCGCCGTTCGTGTTGAACGCCAACAAGCCGATGCGCCGTTTGGAGGGGGGCGAAGTGTATCAACGCTACGCCCTGACCCCGGATGGGGTGAGTCCCCGCGCCGTGCCCGGTGACGCCAACTGCATGCATGTGATCACCGGTCTCGAGCACAACGAGCTGGGTCGTCCCAACGACAGCGAAGAGATGCACGGGGCCATGAGCCGCAAGCGTCACGACAAGCTCCAGGCCGCCCTCCAACACCCGGATTTCGCGGTGACCAAGCGGTTCGGCGCCTCGGGCAAGGTCAAGGTGGGGATGCTCGCCTGGGGATCGACCTTCGGCGAGTGTCTGGAGGCGATGTTCATGGCCCAGGAACAGGGAATCTCCTGCGCGGCCCTGAAGGTGGTGATGCTCTCCCCCTTCCCGGTCAAGGCGGTCTCCGCGTTCATGGACGATTGTGACGTGGTGTTGGTGCCGGAGGTCAACTACGAGGGGCAGTTCGCCCATCTGGTGCAAGGCACCCTCGGTCGCCCGGTGGTCCGTTTGGCCCGCGTCCCCTGCTCCCCGATGCCGGTGGAGCTGATTGTGGACGAGATCAAACGGTTGGCCGGAACGGCTTGATTCGATCCGATTCCGAAGGAGCGCTCAGGGAGCACGCTTCGGATGCATGGCGCGGGAAACCCCCAGACCATGCGCTTTGGGAGACTGTCTGGTTTATCCAGCCAGCCCTGCGGGCCAGGGATGGCCCACCAGTTTCGATGCAATCAAGCGCACAGGCAAAGTCCGGCTCGATCCCCTTCGACCGGACCTGTTGGGTGGTTTTCATGGATGGAACCACCCAACCACCTCTTAGGAAGCTGTCTGGCTTAAGCCAAACAGCCGATTCGGGCCAGGGATGGCCCGCCCGATTGCTCGGCAATTTGACCAAGCATGGGTCGAAATGCGTTCGAGCCATGCGCGTTCGGTGATTCCAGGGATGGGATCACCAGACAGCCTCTCAAGAAAAATAAAACGTCTGGAGAACGTGACATGTCCATTCCCGTGATGCCGGTGTTCGTCGATGCCAAGCTGCGCGAGGTCCAGGAGAGCGGTCGTCTGGAGTACCGTTCCAAGTCCCTGCCCACCTGGTGTCCCGGTTGTGGTTACTTCGCCATCGTCGAGGGATTGACCCATGCCTGCAACGAGATGGGCATCCCCCGCGACAACGCGGTGGTGGTTTCGGGGATCGGCTGCTCCTCGCGGTTTCCGTTCTTCGTCAATCTCTACGGCTTCCACACCCTGCACGGTCGCGTGCTGCCGGTGGCCACGGGGATCAAGACCGCCAACGACCGCCTGACCGTGGTCGGCGTCGGCGGTGACGGCGACGGCTTCGCCATCGGCGGCGGTCACATCTCCCACGCGGCCAAGCGCAACGTGGACATCACCTATCTGCTGTTCGACAACGGCATCTACGGCCTGACCAAGGGACAGACCTCGCCGACCTCGGCGGTGGGATTGAAGACCTCGACCACCCCGTTCGAGAATCCCGAGCGTCCCTTGAATCCCCTTATGATGCTGCTCTCCTATGGCGCCAGTTGGGTGGGACAGGCCTATGCCGGCCATCCGGACCATCTGCGCGAGATGATCACCCAGGCGATCGCCCATCGCGGCTTTTCCTATCTGCACATCCTGAGCCCCTGCGTCACGTTCGACAAGACCAGCAAGACCTACGTCAATCTCGGCATGCAGGTTCGCGACCTGCCCGAGGATCACGATCCGGGCGATCTGATGGCCGCCATGCGGCTGGCCCAGAACCAGGAGAATCCGGCCATGGGGCTGCTCTATCAGCAGTTCCGCCCCACCCTGAACGACACCTTCGAACAGGTAATCGCCAAGGCGGGTGGCAACGGCTGATATCCAGGCGGACGGGTCACGGGGTGATCCGATTCCGCGCCATTCGTACCACATGAATGGTTTTCCATACCTAACTGGGGAGAGAATATGAAGAGCCACGATCTGATCATCGTCGGTGCCGGGCTGTCCGGCATGCGCGCCGCCCTGGAGGGGGTCAAGGCCGGGATCGATGTCGCGGTGGTGACCAAGGTCCATCCGTTGCGCAGCCACTCCTGCGCCGCCCAGGGTGGCATCAACGCCGCGATCAACCCGAACGACGACTGGCGGGTGCATGCCTACGACACCGTGAAGGGATCGGATTTCATCGGCGACGAGGATGCCATCGATCTCATGTGCCAGGAGGCGCCGATCATCATCCATGAGATGGATCAGATGGGCACCCCGTTTTCGCGCAACGACAACGGCGACATCGCCCAGCGTCCCTTCGGTGGCGCCAGCTTCGACCGTACCTGCTATGCCGCCGACCGTACCGGGCAGGTGCTGCTGCACACCCTGTGGGAGCGGCTGGTCCACTCCGGAACCCACGTTTACGAAGAGTGTCATGTCTTCAAGCTGGTGCTGGCCGCCGACGGCCATGTGGCGGGTCTGGTCATTTACGACATCAAAACGGGTGAACTGACCACCCTGCGCGGGAAAGCGGTATTGCTCGCCACCGGCGGTTACGGACGGGTGTTCCTCTCCTCGACCAATGCCACCACCAACACCGGCGACGGCATGGCCTATGCCCTGCGCGCCGGCGCGCCGCTGGCGGACATGGAGTTCGTGCAGTTCCATCCCACGGGACTGCGCACCTCGGGAATTCTGGTCACCGAGGGGGCGCGCGGCGAAGGGGGGTATCTGATCAACGCCGATGGCGAGCGGTTCATGGGTCGCTACGCGCCGAAGAAATGGGAACTGGCCTCCCGTGACGTGGTGTCGCGGGCCGAACAGACCGAAATCCTCGAGGGACGCGGCAAAGACGGGGCGATTTTCCTCGATCTGCGCCACCTGGGTCGCGACAAAATCATCGATCGTCTGCCGCAGATCCGCATCCTGGCCATGGATCTGGAAGGGGTGGATCCCATCGACGAGCCGATCCCGGTGCGTCCTACGGTCCACTACTCCATGGGCGGCATCCGCACCGACAAGTACGGCGCGGCCCCGGTGCCGGGACTCTTCGCCGCCGGCGAAGCGGCCTGCGTGTCGGTGCATGGCGCCAACCGCCTGGGCGGCAACTCGCTTCTGGACACCATCGTCTTCGGCAAGATCACCGGCGCCCATGCCAGCAAGTATGCCAAAACCGCAAAACTGCACGACTTCCCCGCCGACGCCCTGGGCGAGGTCCAGGAGCGGGTACGGGAACTCAAGGCACGACCGGATCGGGGCGTGCGTCCCGCCGCGCTGCATCACGAGATGGCCGAATCGATGAACGCCTGGTGCGGGGTCTATCGCGAAGTCAACGGCATCACCACGCTGGCCGACAAGTTCGCAGGCTGGAGAAAGGAGTACGAGCGCATCCACCTCGACGACAAATCGCCGATCTTCAACGTGGATCTGTTGCGCGCCATCGAGTTGCGCAATCTGTTGGATCTCGGGGAGTGCATCGTCAAGGGGGCCCTGGCCCGCACGGAGTCCCGTGGTGCCCACTTCCGCATCGATTACCCCAACCGCGATGATGCCAACTGGCGTTTCCACACCCTGGCTTTCTGGGATGAGGGAGGCCAGACCATCCGGCTCGATCGCGAGGCGGTGCGCACGGTGGGCAATCCCGAATATGCCCCGCAGGTGAGAACCTATTGATATCCAGCCCCGCCAAGGGGATGAGAGGGAGGCAGCATGAGCGCACAAGTCTACATTTTCCGCATTCAGCGCAACATGCCTGGCCAGGTGGGCACGGTTCAGTCCCACTGGCAGGAGTATTCGGTTGAGGCGGAACCCAACACCACCATCCTGACCCTGCTCGAGGTGATCAAGGGGCAGCAGGATGGCAGTCTCACCTTCCGTCAATCCTGCCGGTCCGCCATCTGCGGATCGTGCGCGATCTCGATCTCCGGACGAACCCGGCTCGCCTGCAAGACCCATGTCGGCGCCGTCGCCAGGGATGGCGTGGTCGAAATCGCTCCGCAGAAGAACCAGCCGATCCTCCGGGATCTGGCCATCGACATCCGCCCCTTCTTCGCCCGGGTGCACGGCATCAAGCCGTACCTCCAGGAGGGACCGGAAAAAGCCGGCAAGGTCACCAGCACCGCCTATGACCAGGTGAATCACGTCACCCAGTGCATCATGTGCGCCTGCTGCTACTCCGAGTGCACCATGGCCGAGGTCAATCCGGACTACATCGGACCCGCCGCCCTGGCCAAGGCGTTCCGTTTCGTCTCGGATCCGCGGGAGGGGAAGAAAACCGAACGGCTGCGCGAACTCTCCGAGCCGAACGGTATCTGGAGCTGCACCCGTTGCACCATGTGCGTGGATGTCTGCCCCAAGGAGGTGGCCCCGATGGAGGCCATCGTCAAGCTCCGCACCCGCGGGCTGGACAAGGGGTACGGCGACTCGGCGGCGGCCAAGCATGCCCTGGCCTTCCACGAGGATATCGTCAAGAGCGGACAACTCAACGAATTCACCCTGATGATGCGTACCCTGGGCATCTTCGGCTCCATGAAGGAGACCGCCATGGCGCTCCATCTGGCCAAGAAGGGCAAGATCCCCTCCCCCTTCCCTCATTCGATTCAAGGGGTCGAGGAGCTGCGGAAGATCTATGCCTCCCTGGAGCGCACCCCGGTGGATGTGGAGACCAAGGCCAAACAGGCCGTGCCCGAATGAATTTTCAGCGCGGGCGGTGATTCCTGTCCTGGAATCACCGCCCGCGTGACTTGAAATGCGTTCGAACCATCGCCCTTGTCGGCAATTCGGCCACGGTCCCATTGCCTCTCAAGAGGATCACAGGAGACAAGAAATGTCCTTGGAATTCGCTTACTATCCCGGTTGCGCGGCCAAACAGATCCAGCGCGAGGCCGATTGGGCCGCCCGCGCCGTGTGTCAACAGTTGGGCATCCGCCTCAACGACATGCCGCGCGCCTCGTGCTGCGGCGCGGTCAGCCTGCGCGAGACCAAGCCGGCCTTCGCCATGGCGGTGGCTGCCCGCATCCTCTCCGAGGCCGAGGCCATGGGGCGCGACCTGGTGACCATCTGCAACACCTGTCTGCAAACCCTTTCCCAGGCCAATTACCGTCTGCAAAACGAGCCGGAACTGCTGGAGAAGATCAACGCCGTGCTCGCCGAGGGCGGGGTACGCCCCTATCAGGGCAAAATCCAGGTGCGCCATCTGCTGTGGGTGATCACCGAACAGGTCGATCCGCACCTGCTGCGCTCCAAGATCACCCGTCCCTTGAAGGGCATGCGCATCGCCTCGTTTCTGGGCTGCCACTCGGTGCGCCCGGTGGAGATCTACGCCCACTCCGCCAACGAGGAGAACACCCCCCATCTGGATCAACTGATCTCGATCATGGGGGGCGTGCCGGTCAACTACACCGGCAAGGATCGCTGCTGCGGCTTCCACGTCATGCTCTCGGACAAGGAAGAGGTCCATGCCATGGCCGCCAAAAACTGCCTGAGCGCCAAGGATGCGGGTGCCCAGATCATGATCACCCCCTGCACCCTGTGTGACATGATCATGGGCTCCTCCCAGGAGTTGGCCGCCAAGACCGTGCAGCGCACCATCGATCTGCCGGAGATGAACTTCGCGCAACTGCTCGGTTTGGCCATGGGCCTGACCAAAAGCCAGCTCGGCATCTCCCGTCTGCATGTCGATCCGGTTCCCGTGCTCTCAAAAATTGGCTTGGCATGATTCTTTCAAGAGTGACGATCAAGGGGGCAAACGCCCTTGATCGTCACGAATGACCCCTTGACGATCAAGATTACCTTCACCCTTGACCGTCATGCATGCCGCTGGAGCCCGATACCCCCGTGAGTTATCACTCGCTCTTCAACCATCTCCTCTCCCCCCGTTCCCTGGTGATCGTCGGCGCCTCGCGCCATGCGGAGAAACTCGGTCACGCCCTGCTGCACAATGCCCTCAACGGCGGGTTCGCCGGACCGATTCATGTGGTCAACCCCAATGGCGGGGAGATTCTCGGACGTCCGGTGATCACCCGCCCCGCCGACCTGCCACGGGGCCTTGATCTGGCCATCCTGGCGTTGCCCGCCGAGGCGACCGTGGACGTGGCGCGCATCGTGCTCTCCCGCGGCTGTCAGGCGATGGTGGTGATCTCGGACGGTTTCCGCGACATGGATGCCGAGGGAGGCGTGCGCGAAACCGCCCTGGCCAAACTCTGTCGCGACCGGGAGGTGCCGTTGCTGGGGCCCAACTCCCTCGGGGTGATCAACCGTCAACTCGGCCTGAACGCCTCCTTGAGCGTGGCCTATCCGCCGCCGGGGGGGATCTCCCTGCTGACCCAGTCCGGGGCCATCGGCGCCGCGGCCCTCGACTGGATGGCGGCACGGAATCTCGGCATCGCGAAAATGGTCAGTCCGGGCAACGAGGCCGGGGTGAGCATGGCCGAATGCATGACCTATCTGGCCCACGACTCGGACACCTCGGTGATCGCCTGCCATCTGGAGCGTCTCACCGACGGCGCCGCGTTTCTGCGCGCCGCCACCGAGGCGTCACGCGGCAAGCCGGTGGTGCTGCTGTTGGGCGGCAGCAGCGAGTGGCGCGCCAGTCAGGCGGATGGCGTTGATCCGGGCGAGGATTCCCTGCCGGATGCGCCGTCGATCTTCGCCGCGGCCTGCGATCGCACCGGGGTCATCCAGGCCCACGACTTCCAGGGGTGGTTGGACATCCTGATGGCCCTCAACCACCTGCCCCTGCCCCGCTCCGGACGGGTGGCGGTACTCTCCAACGGCCTGGGGCCGGGCCTGCTGACCGCCGATCTTCTGGCCGGGCATGGCTTGACCTCGGTGAGTCTCGATCCGGAACTGGCCGCCCCCTTGAAGGCCCACCTCCCCCACGGCGCCAATCTACGCGGGCCGCTGGATCTCTCCGGCATGGCCCTGCCCCGCCACTATCAGGCGACGCTCAAAGCGATCGAGGCCGATGAAAAGATCGGCGCCACGGTGGCGATCATCACCCCGCAACCCCTCACCCGACCGGTGGAGATCGTGGGGGCGCTCCTCGCCGACGCGCCGTCCCGCAAGCCGCTGGTGACGGTGTTCATGGGGGGAACCCACGCCCGTGCCGGCATGCAGGAGATGGACTCCCTGCACGTTCCCTGCTATCACACGCCAGAGCGGGCGGTGCTGGCGTTGGCGGCCCTGGACCAGTATGCCAAGTGGCGCGGTCGCGGACCGCGGATCCTGGGACAGTTCCCGGTCAACCGCACGCGGGTGCGCCGTCTGATCCAGCGGCATCACCTGCTGGGACAGACACGACTTCCGGCGATGGCCGCCAAGGAGATTCTCCAGGCCTACGGTATCGTCATACCCGAGGGGGAGAGCGCCACCACCATCGACGAGGCGTTGGAGAGCGCGGAGCGGATCGGTTATCCGGTGACGCTGCATCTGCTCTCGCCGGAGTTGCATCTGGCCTCCGACATGGAGACCCGTCACGTCGATCTGCCCGATCCGCGCGCCCTGCGTGACGGATTCGACCTGTTGACCCTCCGTTTCGCCCGCCGCGTCCCCGAGGGACGGCTGGAGGGGGTGTTCGTGGAGAAAAATCTCGCCCATGGCCGTCATGCCGCCCTGGGAATGGTGCGGGACCGGCAGTTCGGTCCGATTCTGCACGTCGGCGGCGAGAACACCCCGCCGGATGAGATGATCTGCCAACTGGCGCCGGTCACCTCCGAGGAGGCGATCGCCATGCTGCGCGCCGGCTGTCGGCAACAGAAGTTCCACGCCATCTGCGCGGAGATGAACGATTCGGAGTTGCAGGGGGTGGCCGAGGTGTTGCAACGAATCAGTCTGCTGGTCACGGACTTCCCGGAGATCGAACGGGTGGAGATCAATCCCCTCATCATCCGCCGAGCCGGTCTGCCACCCGTGGCCACCGAGTGCGAGATGCGTCTTCAGCCTGGGAGCGTCACCCGGTGAAACACCCCGCCCACACCCCGGATCCACAATGGACCAGCCGCTACGCCAAGATGATCACCAGCGCCCAGGAGGCGGTACGCCGCATCAAGCCGGGACAACGGATCTTTCTGGCCACCGGAGCCGGGGTGCCACGCGCCCTGGTGCGCGCCCTGATCCAGGAGCGTTCCCGACTGGCCGACATCGAGGTGATCCTGGTGTTCGTGGCCGGTGAGTTCCCCCTGGCCGTGAAGGAACTCTCCGACACCTTCACCATCAACACCTTTTTCATCGCCGACAATGTACGCCCGATGGTGGGTGCCGGCCTGGCGGATCATACCCCGATCCTGATGTCCGACATTCCTCGACTCTTCTCGAGCAACCAACTGCCCATCGATGTCGCCATGATCCAGGTGACCCCGCCGGATCTGGAGGGAGAGGTCAATCTGGGGGTTGCGGTGGACGTGGTGCGCTGCGCCACGGAGAATGCCAGTCTGGTGCTCGCCCAGGTCAACACCGCCATGCCGCGCACCCACGGGGATTCGGGGATCTCGGTGTGGGATCTCGACCTGCTGATTCCCGCCGAGGATCCCCTGCCGGAGATGATCCTCCCGGCCCCGGACGAGGCGTTGGAGCGCATCGGTCCCCAGATCGCCGCCCTGGTCCCGGATGGCGCCACGATTCAGATGGGTCTGGGCCGCGCCCCGCAGTTGGCGGTACGCTATCTGACCGGCAAGAAGAACCTATCCATCCATACCGAGATGATCAGCGACACGGTGCTCGAACTGATCGCCGCCGGGGCGATCGTCGCGCCGGAGAACGCAGATGATCATGGGCAGATCGTCACCAGTTTCGCCCTGGGGAGCCGCAAACTCTACGACGCGGTGCATGACGCGCCGATCTTCTCCTTCCGGCGCACGGAATACGTCAACGACGTGCGCAACATCGCCCGACAACAGCGCATGGTGGCCATCAACGGCGCCTTGCAGGTCGATCTGACCGGACAGGTGTGCGTGGACTCCCTCGGGGTCCACTTCTACTCGGGCATCGGCGGCATTCTCGATTTCAACACCGGCGCCTCGAACGCGATGGAGGGGCGTTCCATCATCGTTCTGCCCGCCACCGCCCGCAAGGGTCGGGTGTCGCGCATCGTCGATCAACTCAACCCCGGAGCCGGCGTGGCCTTGAATCGCGGCGTGGTCCACTATGTGGTCAGCGAGTTCGGGGTGGCCTATCTGTTCGGCAAGACCATCCAGGAACGGGCCATCGCCCTGATTAGCATCGCCCATCCGGATCATCGCGCCAGGCTCTTGAAACGGGCGGTGAAACTGGGGTTCGTGCGCCCCGAAATTGGGGCCGTGGATGGTCAGACCTGGATCGGCGGACGCGAACTGCGTACCTCGATGCTGCTGGAGAACGGCCAGTTGATCACCTTCCGCTCCTCGCGGCCCACGGACTGGAAGCCGATCAAAAAGATGCTCTACTCCCTCTCCGAGGGGTCGGTGTACCGTCGTTTCATGAGCCACGTCAAACGGTTCCCCTTCAACCGCATCAAGAACTTCACCTTCATCGACCAACGCCGGGACGTGGTGGTGGTCGGGGTGATCACCGACGGCAAGGACGAATGGGTGCTCTCCATCGGCGGCTACAACGTCGAGGGGGGTGCCGCCAACCGCGCCGAGGTGGCCTTTCTGGTGCGCGACGAGTGGCAGGGCCAGGGGATCGGCACCTTCATGATGCGCCATCTGGCCAACATGGCCCGCAACGCCGGTCTCTCCGGCCTGACCGCCGAAACCCTCATGGACAACCGACCCATGCAGGCGGTGCTGGAGAAGTGCGGCTATTCGGTCCACACCCGCGTGGATGGGGATACGGTTCACTTCGACATCGATTTCTAGGGTCCGGCCTGTTCGCCTGGCCGCCTGACAGGAGAGCGCCGCCGATCCGATCATCGCCGCCAAACGGATCTCCAACGAAATCCCGGACGCCATTCTTCTCGATCTCGAGACGCCGCGCATGAGCGGCATGCGGTTCTTGAAAAAACTGATGGCCCAATGTCCGCTGCCGGTGATCGTCTTCTCCTCCGAGCAGCAGGCCGGATCCCAGGTCATGAACGATGCCCTGGAGATGGGGGCGATGGATATCCTGGTGCTGCCCGCCACCGGGGCGCGGGAGTTTCTGCATCAGTCGGCGCCAATGATTCAGCCCAAGCTCAAGGAGGTGGCGCGCCAACGTCACGGCGGAAAGGAGACCTTTTCCAAGACCGTGCAACCCAAACTCTCCGCCGATGTCATCCTGCCGCCCCGACCCCGCTGGTCTACGGTTCCAAAAACCGAAAGAATCATCTGCATCGGGGCGTCAACCGGTGGCACCGATTCGTTGCAGGTCGTCCTGCGCCCCTTGCCCGCCGACTCCCCTGGCATCCTGATCGTGCAGCACATGCCGGACGGCTTTACCGATACCTTTGCCAAACGGTTGGATTCGCTCTGCAACATCCGGGTGAAAGAGGCCGCGCACGGCGATGCGGTGCTGCCAGGCCGGGCATTGTTGGCCCCAGGCAGTCATCACCTGCTGTTGGCGCGACGCGGCGACCGCTATGTGGTAGAATTGAACGATGGCCCGTTGGTGACCCGGCACCGCCCGTCGGTGGATGTATTGTTCCGTTCGGCAGCGCGCAGCGCCGGAAACAATGCCATGGGAATCCTGCTGACCGGCATGGGCGATGATGGCGCGCGGGGGTTGTTGGAGATGCGCGAAGCCGGCTCCCCCACCATCGCCGAGCATGAATCGACCTGCGTGGTCTACGGCATGCCCAAAGAGGCGATTCAGCGTGGCGCGGCGGAAAAGATCATCCCGCTCCACAAGATCGCGCAAGAGATCATCTCTCCCCGACGTTGACCCCCCGGTCATCGGGTAGGTCTCCAGTGGCACCCCCAGAGAACGGATGGGTTGGGAATCACAGGGTTACGGGCCTGTCATCCCGACGCGACCTATCAAACCAGCCCGGTTGATACAATTTATATTATATTAGCGCATGATCCCTCGCTTTCACGGTCAAAAACAGGCATGCTTGACGCATCCCGACCCGGAAAAGGATGACCAGATGTCCGCGCCAGAACAGCACGAACAACAGCCGTCGGATGAGTTCGACACCCCGTGGAAAGAGATCCTGGTTCCGTATTTCAAGGATTTCCTGGCTTTCTTTCTACCCGAGGCGCATGACGGGATCGCTTGGGAACTGGGTTTCGAATTCCTCGACAA
>JADGAY010000356.1 GCA_015231775.1 Magnetococcales bacterium
ATGTCAAGGATTAATTTTGATGGCCTTCATTTTTTGAAACTCTAAAGTCCAGTTCTGAACATATTTGACAAAAAAGGGTATGCTGTCCAGTAAAATCAGGGAGGCGTCTGCGCAACGCTGCCACTCCATCCGATCACCACCTTCGACCCGCCCGGGGAAACTCGCGGCGGGTTTTCTTTTGGGAGCCCGCATCGATGATTTCAGAACTGCCCATCGCCCGGATCAGCATCGGCCTGCGTCACCGCCGCGATCTGGGAGATGTCGCCGTTCTGGCAGACAGCATTCGTGATCTCGGTCTGCTGCAGCCCATCGGCATCGATGCGGACAATCGCCTGATATTTGGCCATCGGCGTCTGGAGGCCTGCCGTTCCCTGGGATGGACTTCCATCCCGGTGCGAGTCATCGATGCCCCAGCCTTGCTGGCCGAACATGACGAAAACGAAATCCGCAAGGACTTCACCCATTCGGAACGCGTCGCTATCGGCAAGGAGGTTGAGGCGTTCCTGGGAGACCGTCGAAAATTCAATGCGGATGGTGGCCCACGACACACTGGAACGATTCAGGAAAATTTTCCTGAATCGAAAGCCGGACAGCAAACCCGCGACGTCGCCGCCAAGGTCGCTGGTTTTGGTAACGGGAAGACGTACCAACAGGCCAAGCAGGTCGTCGAGAAAGGTACTCCGGAACTGGTCCAGGCCATGGACACGGGCGATGTCTTCATCTCCGCAGCCGCCACCCTGGCCACCCTGCCGCCGCAGGAGCAGACGTCCGCACTCTCCAGTGGGCGGGAAGCCACCCTGGAGCGGGTACGTCAGGCCAGAGAAGCAAAAGCCGCCGAGGTCGTCTCGCTGGCAAACAGGATCAAACGCGAACGCAAGGATGTCTCGCGTGCCGCCCGCGAGTCGGAGGCGGCACTGGCCGCTGAATCAGTTCCGGCCATCTCCGATCGCTACCGCATCATTCACGGTGGCTGCGAACAGGCTCTCTCCCTGGATGCCGGATCGGTGGATTGGATCGTCACGGACCCTCCCTACCCGAAAGAGCATCTGCCGCTGTTCGATGCTTTGGGCGAAATCGCCGCCCATGTGTTGCGCCCGGGCGGGGCGCTGTTGGTCATGGTGGGACAGTTCCACCTGCCGGAGATCATCCGGAAGCTCGAAATGCATCTGTCATACCACTGGACCATGGCCTACCTGACTCCCGGAGGCCAGTCGCCGCAGATTTTTCCGCGTCGGGTGAACACCTTTTGGAAGCCGGTCATCTGTTTTGCCAAGGGAGAGTACGCTGGACCGTGGATCGGTGAACCGACAGGAGCCAAGGCTATCATCTCCTGTCGGGAAGATTGGGGGTCTGTCTGGGAACATCTCGGTCTGGTTCCGCTTCGACGCGAAATCGCCATGTGGATTGGCCGACAACACCCCGCATGATCAATTCACCGTCCGCCCAGGGTCAACCTGCGGCGGGTTTCTCATTTTTAAGGAGACTCAAAGCACATGGGACTCGATCCGAACCAACTCCGCGACCTGATCATCCGACCCACCCTCCAACGCCTTGGCTACTGGACGGAGGCTGCCGAGGAACTGGTCCTCGGGACCGCGATCCAGGAGTCCGGTCTGCGCTTCGTTCGTCAGCTCGGCTCCGGCCCGGCGCGCGGTCTGTGGCAGATGGAGCCGGCCACCCACGACGACCTCTGGCTCAACTACCTGCACTCCCGCACCAAGCTCGCCTTGAACGTGTTGGGACCGTACTCCAAACCGGACGCAGGCCGACTCGTTTGGGATCTGGCCTACGCCTGCGCCATGTGCCGCGTCCATTACCTCCGCTGTCCCGGCGTGCTCCCTGCCGCCGGAGATCACGAGGGTCAGGCGGCGTACTGGAAGCGGTGGTACAACACCGCGCTCGGTGCCGGCACGATCGAAGAGTACCTCACCAACTGGCGGCGCGTCATGGGGGGTGTTTGACATGAGTGTCCTTCCACTGCTGCGGGCCATCCCGAAATTCTGCTCCCGATGCTGCCTCGCCTGGGGAGCGATCCTCTTCCACATCCTGGTGGTGCTCCTCTCCGCAGCCACCGCCGTTTGCGCCATTGCTGTTTTGTGACCATCGGATGCCATCGACCAGCCACCCACCCAACGCAAAAGGAGACAGACCATGAACTTCCTCACCCAGCGCCTTTTCGAGCCCTCCACCTGGGCATCCCTCGCGGCTTGTGCCGCCATCGTCACCGGCCATGATCCGGCTGCGACCGCCAATACCACCATGCAGGTGATCGGTGG
>JADGAY010000357.1 GCA_015231775.1 Magnetococcales bacterium
CCTTGAATCCGGCATGGCTGCTGCGTGCCCGACTCCTGGCCGGGTGTGCGCGGATACAAGACCCTGCAAGGGGGAAGAAACGCGCCGTCTATTGTCGGTTTTCGGCACCCGGTTCATTCACCATCCTCGAAAAGGATACAATAGACCATGACCGAAAATCCCTTCATCGAATGCAACTCCCCCATAGACACTATTGGCCGAGTCCGAAATGTCCTGACCATGGTTCGCGACATCGTGGGCGTTGATGGTTTCCACGACAACATAGACTCTCGGACCCCGGATGCGGCGAAAGGGTTGTTCTGGACTCTTGTAGGGGTCGAGGACGCCTTGAATTACGCCGTGGCGTTGATGCGGAAATCCCACGACACCCAAGGTTGATGCTGGGGCGAGGAACATGCACCCGGCTGCCAGGGAGGGCGGCCATTTTCAAGGGAGAGATCGGGGCGGGGCGAGATCCCGATTTCGAGGGCCGGCGGAATGACCCTATGTCGGACAGAGGGGGCATTCTCTCGCCATCGTCCAGAGGAGGGGACATTCTCCTGGAAGGGGAAAGTTCAACCCTGTCAGTGTTTTGACAAAGACGCCGATTTCCACCAAGTGGCTACACTGTGGCTACATCAAAAAAAACGGCCTACACCGAAACCGATGTAAGCCGTTGATATCTTTGGAGCCGCTTCTCGGAATTGAACCGAGGACCTGCTCATTACGAGTGAGCTGCTCTACCCCTGAGCTAAAGCGGCTTATCCGAGCAAGTTTAGGACAAACCGCTGCGCTTTGTCAAGGGATTACAGTTCGCTGGCGTGGCTGGCCAGGTACTCGGCAACACCGGCGGTGGAACCCTTCATGCCGGCCTTGCCCTTGTTCCAGCCCGCCGGGCAGACTTCGCCATGCTCCTCGGTGAACTGCAGCGCATCGACCAGACGTAGCATCTCGTCGATGTTGCGGCCCAGGGGCAGGTCGTTGACCACCTGGTGACGGACGATGCCCTGGCGGTCGATAAGGAAGGAGCCGCGCAGAGCGATGCCGGCGCCCAACAGCACATCGTAGCTCTTGGCGATCTCCTTGGTGAGGTCGGCCACCAGCGGATACTGGACATTGCCGATGCCACCCTGATTGATCGGGGTGTTCTTCCAGGCCAGATGGCAGAAGTGGGAGTCGATGGAGACGCCAACCACCTCAACGTTGCGATTCTTGAATTCGTCGAGACGGTGGTCAAAGGCGATGATCTCGGAGGGGCAGACGAAGGTGAAGTCCAGCGGATAGAAGAACAACACCACATACTTGCCGCGCAGCGAGGAGAGGGTGAAGGCGTCGGCGATGCTGTTGTCGGGCATGACGGCCTTGGCGGTGAAGTCGGGGGCGGGTTGGGTGACCAGAACGCTCATGTGAATTTTTCTCCTGTAATAACAGTTTGACTTAGGTACAATGGGGGCTACTGTGCGCTGAATCGCTGGTTTGCGTCAAGCAAAAAAGCAATATGCTGTCAATATTGTTGTCAGATTGTCAACAGGAGGCGAATGACAACATGATCACCAATCTGGTCGGAACGCGAATCCGTTCGATCCGCCGCCAACGCAAGCTCACCCAGCAGCAGTTGGCCGATCTGGCCGGGATTCCCAGGGCCACCCTCGCCACGGTGGAGAAGGACGATGCCAATCCAAGCCTGGCGGTGGTCTTCAAGATTGCCTGCGCCCTGGAGATGACCCTCGATCAACTGGTGGATGCCTCCCGGCGCTTCATCCGGATTCTGCCGGCGGAGCAGATGCGGCGGGTGGAGTCCGGGGAGGGGCTGTATCAGGCGGTGATGGTGACGCCGGCCAACATGCTGCATCTGACCCAATGGTCCTTCACGCTCCAACCGGGTGGCGGATACGTCGGAAAACCTCATCTGCCGGGGAGCGAGGAGTATCTCCACGTTCTGGAGGGTGAGGTGGAGTTGGAGGTGGGTGGGGAGCGGGCCCGGGTCGGGGCGGGACAAACCGCCTGCTTTCACGGCAACGCCCAGCACCACTATCGCAATCTCTCGACGCGACAACCGGCGCGTGGCATCATGACGATCCTAGCGATCGATCCGGAAAAAAAGTGATCCATTGCACAAATGATCTTGACTTTCGACCGCGCGACGTTTAAATGTTTCTAGCTCAACCGAGACCAATCCTGAAGACAGCTTTTCAGGGGGCTTGGTTGTATGAGAAGGGCTCGGGAGGGGTTCCCAAGCGGTCAAAGGGAGCAGACTGTAAATTTGCCGGCTCAGCCTTCGGAGGTTCGAATCCTC
>JADGAY010000358.1 GCA_015231775.1 Magnetococcales bacterium
AGGCGCGCAGCCGCGATTCGGCCCCGATCAGTTCCAGATGGACCCCACCGGAGCGGTTCTCCACCCAGCCGCCAAGCTGGGCCGCCGTGGCCAGCCGATGGAGCGCGGGCCGGAACCCCACCCCCTGGACCACGCCGGTGATGAGCAGGTGCCAGCGGACCGTGGCATCCGATGGCGTCATCCGTTCTGCCGCACCGCCTGTTCCAGATGGCGGATCCAGGCATCCATTCCGGCACCAGTCAAGGCGCTCAATTCCAGGACCGAGGCCGCCGGGTTGACCTGTCGCAGGGCATCCAGGCAGGCATCACGTTTCCAGGTGAGATGGGGAATCAGATCGGTCTTGGTCACCAGCACCAGCGAGGCCTTGACGAACGGCACCGGGTATTTCAACGGTTTGTCCTCGCCCTCGGGGGTGGAGAGCAGCACCACACGTTCCGACTCCCCCAGATCAAAGGCTGCCGGACAGACCAGATTGCCGACGTTTTCGATGAACAGCAGCCGCGTGGTCTCGTCGATCACCCCCGGCAACACCTGGCTGACCCGTTCGGCATCCAGATGGCAGGCGTTGACGGTTTCGATCTGTTTGACCCGTGCCCCCAACCCCTGCAACCGTTGGGCATCGAGATCGGTTTGCAGATCGCCGACGATCACCGCTGTGGGAATGCGGCCTTGCAGGCGGCGCAGGGTTTTCTCCAGCAGCAGGGTTTTGCCGGAACCAGGGGAGGAGATCAGATTGATGGCGTGGATGCGATAGCGTTGCAGCCAGCGGCGGTTGGCTTCGGCCAGGGCGTGGTTGAGGGCCAGAAGGTCGTTTTCCACCCGCACGGTACGGGCCGGGGAGGGCGGGTGGAGGTGGGTATGGCCATCGTGGGTGTGTTCCCCGTGGAACGGGTCGCCATGGGCGTGATCCGGATGGGCATGGGGGTGATCGTGATGCGGATCGGAGTGGGAAAGGGCGTGGGTCAGGGCCTCGCCGCAACCGCAGGTTTCACACATCAGGCCACCTCCAGGGATTCCAGGGTCAGGGTGTCGCTTCCGGTCAGATGGTGCTCCAGGCCGCCACAATGGGGACAGACGCGCTCGGAGACCGATTCACCGGCAAAGCGTTGCCGGCACTCCAGACAGAACCATTGCATGGGTTCGGCCACGATTTCAAGCCGCGCGTTCTCCAGAATCGGGAACTCCCGCGCGGCCATGGGAAAACAGAAGGTGAGCGCCTCCCCATCCACACCGCTCATGGCGCCCACCCGGACCCGCACCGACACGACCTGGCGCGCGGACTCCTTCTCCGCGATGCGGCGCACCTGATCCACCAGGGAGAGGGCGATGGAGAGTTCATGCATGGCCTGCTCAACAGATCCGGGGCAGCAGTTCGCCGTGGGGCATGTCCAACAGGGTCACCCCGCCGATGCGGGTTCTGAGGGTCACCCGGTCCGCCGCGCCTTCGGCCCGTCCGATGCGACACGCCCCGTGCCCCTCGGGGTGACCGCGCCAGGTGTTCAGGATCGCCTCGGCCACCTCCTGGGCCACCACCGCCATGATGCGCCCTTCGCTGGGGGCGTGCAACAGGGAGATGCCCAACAGCTCGGCGATGGTCATGGCCGGGGGGGCGAAGGGCAAGGATCCCTCATCGATGGCGAAGCCACAGGCCACGGCGGCCTCGTGCAGCGAGGCGGCGATTCCGCCACGGGTGGGATCACGCATGAAACGCACCTCCGATGCCCAGGGGAGCAGCGCTTCGACCAGGGGGAAGACCGAGGCGGTATCGCTGGCAAGGGCGCTCTCCAAAAAGAGCTTTTCCCGGGCGGCCAGGACCGCCATGCCGTGATCGCCGAGGGTGCCGCTGACCAGCACCACATCGCCGGGCCGGATCGAGGCGGCGGAGAGATTCAAACCCGGCAAGCCGGCGCCGATGCCGGCCATGGAGAGGTACATCCCGTCGCACTGGCCGCGTCGCACCACCTTGGTATCCCCGGTGACGATCGACACCCCCGCCTGGCGCGCCGCGTCGCGGATGGCATCGAGCACCCGGCGCAGGGTGGAAAACGGCAACCCCTCTTCCAGGATCATCCCGAGGCTCAAGTAGAGCGGGCGACCGCCGCTCACCGCCAGGTCGTTGAGGGTGCCGCGCACCGCCAGATCGCCGATGCAGCCGCCGGGGAAGAAGAGTGGCTGAACCACGAAGCTGTCGGTGGTGAAGCGCAGCGAAGGGGTGTCCAGGGTGAGGGTGGCGGCATCCGGCAGACCTTGCAGGGCCTCGCGACCGAA
>JADGAY010000359.1 GCA_015231775.1 Magnetococcales bacterium
TTAGTCTCGAATCCTGACACCACTCCTAAGGAGTTTGCGCGCATGCAAAGTCAAAGCACGCGGTCGCCCCCTGGCATGCCGGGTCAGAAGGTGATCATCATCAAACCCCGGCGCAAACTCATCGCACCCATCACCACGATCAGCAACCCGGCCAGTTGCAACACCCGCCGCCGGGCGCGACGATCCAGCCAGGTGGAGAGCAGGGCAAACCCCCACATCGCCGGGATCGTGCCCAGCCCAAAGGCCAGCAGCAACACCACCCCATCCCCCACCGAACCGGTGGCGAACGCCTTGGCCTGAAAGGCCCAGTGCATGGCACAGGGGAGCAGACCGGTCAGGATCCCCATGCCGAGGGGTTGCAACGCGGGACGCGCGCCGGTCAGATCCCGGGACCAGCGCAACAGGGCGGACTCCCCGGTCCCGGTTCCTCGGGTGAACGACACCAGCCCAAGGGTATCGATGCCCATCAGGATCATCACGATCCCCACCACCAGATGCGGCACGCCGTTCAAGGCGGTGGGACGGGACAAAAAGAGCGCCATGGAACCGAGCCAACCACTCAAGGCTCCAAGAACCATGTATGTTCCCACCCTTCCCAGGGTATAAAGGAGTGGAAGTCGCAACCGCTCCCAGCGCCAGAAGGGCAGATCCGCCGCGACGCCACTGCCGAGTTGCGTGGAGACGGCGAGTCCGCCGCACATGCCGATACAGTGTCCACTGCCCAGCAGGGCGGCCAGAAAGGTGAGCCAGGGATCGACGACGGATGGGGGCATGCGCGCAAACTCCTTAGGAGTGGTGTCAGGATTCGAGACTATTGGGAAGGACCGGTCAATCGATGTCAAAGGATTGCTACCACTGTGGACTGGAAATTCCGTCCGAAGTTTCCATTCTGGACGAAGAACGGGCCTTTTGTTGCACCGGCTGCCTGGGCGCCTGGCGTCTGATTCGCGGCCTGGGGCTGGAGGAGTACTACCACCGTCGCGAGGGGGTGGCCGGCACCCGTCCCGAGGATAACGACCGCGCCGCCCTGGCCCCGTTCGACGATCCGACCTACCAGAACGGTCTGGTCGCCGAGGTGGCCGGAGGTCGGGAGGTGTGTCTGTTGATCGATGGCATTCACTGCGCGGCCTGCGTCTGGTTGAACGAGCAGATGCTGCGACGTCTGCCCGGGGTTTCCGATGTCTGGATCAATTTTGCCACGCATCGCGCCCGGGTGCGATGGGATCCGGACCAAACCCGCCTGTCGGAGATCATCGGACAGGTGCGCGGCATCGGCTACCGCGCCGAACCGTATGATCCAACCCTCGGCGAGCAGGGACGGGCGCGCCGGGATCGGGCGTTGTTGTCGCGGCTGGGGGTGGCAGCCTTCGGCGCCGCCAACGTGATGTTCATCGCCGTGGCCCTCTACGCCGGCTATTTCCAGGGCATGGATGCCGAGGCCAAGAACTTTTTCCACTGGGTATCGATGATTCTGGCCACGCCGGTGATTCTCTACAGCGGCGGCGTGTTTACCCGTGGGGCCTGGAGCGGTCTGAGAATGGGGCGTCTGACCATGGACCTGCCCATCGCCCTCGGAGCCTGGGTGACCTATCTCTACAGCGTCGCGGTCACGCTGCGCGGCGTGGGTGAGGTCTATTTCGACTCGGTGACCATGTTCCTGTTCGTGCTGCTCACCGGTCGATTCCTGGAATCGATCGCCCGCGGCAAGGCCGCCGGCTCCATGGAGCGGTTGATCAATCTCGAGCCGCGTCAGGCCGTGGTGCTGCGCGACGGGGAACCGGTCACGGTCCCGGTGCGCGATGTCCGGATCGGGGATCGGGTGGTGATCAAGCCCGGTGAACGGGTGCCGGTGGACGGAAGCATCGAATCCGGAATCACCAGCGTGGATGAATCCATGCTGACCGGCGAATCCCTGCCCGTGACCCGCGGACCGGGGGCGATGCTGGTGGCCGGCACCCAGAACCTGGAAGGGTCGGTGATCATCGTGGTGGAGCGCATCGGCGAGGAGACCGCCCTGGCGCGCATCCTGCGCCTGGTCGAGACCGCCCAGGCCGAACGACCGGCCATCCAGGGGGTCGCGGACCGGGTGGCAGCCCGCTTCATCGCCATCGTGCTGGTTCTGGCCGGCGTGACCCTGGGCTACTGGTTGTGGCGCGATCCGTCCAGGGCCCTGGAGAACAGCGTCGCGGTGTTGATCATCACCTGTCCGTGCGCGTTGGGACTCGGAGCGCCGGCGGCCATGCTGGTGGCCATGGGGGCCGGCGCGCG
>JADGAY010000360.1 GCA_015231775.1 Magnetococcales bacterium
GGGTGATGGGATCTTTGTCCACCGCCGCCTCCAGTTGGCCGGGGATGAACTCGCCGCCCCGGGTGCCGACGCCGGAGACATCCAGTTGGGTGTCGGTGCGTTTGCTGATCAGGGGGGAGAGAAAGCCCTGGTCCACCAGATCCCGCACCGAGACCTCATAGGCGATATCGTCGAACAGTGCTCCTTCGCCCTGGTGCAGCAGTCCGCTGTCGAGCCGGTAGGGTGTCGCGGTCAACCCGATGATTTTCATGTACGGGTTGATCCGTTTCAGGTCATCCAGAAAACGTTGATACATGGTGTCCGAAGTGCGCGGAATCAAATGCGCTTCATCGACCAATACGAGATCTGCCCGCTGGATGTCGTAGGCGCGCTTATGCACCGACTGGATGCCGCAGAAGAGCACCTGCGCTTCGGTGTCGCGGCTGTTCAGACCGGCGCTGTGAATGCCCGCCGGGGCCTCCGGCCAGAGGTTGACCAGTTCGGCGAAATTCTGGCTAATCAGTTCGCGAACATGGGTCACCATCAGGATGCGGGTGTCGGGATAGAACTGGATTGCCTCCTGGATGAAACAGGCCATGATGAGCGATTTGCCACCGGCGGTCGGAATGCAAATCAAACAATTTCCGACCTTCTCCTGGAAATATGCATAGATGGCGTCAATTGCTGCACGTTGGTAGGGCCTTAGAGTAATCATCATCGCCTCCGTGCGTGAAGTTGCAGGTGATCGAGCCAATTCATGACATCCAGGTTTTCAGGTGTATTATTGTGTTTGTTTCCATCTCTATGATGCACATGCTCATCTGTTCGAAGAGGACGCCCAAGCATCTGCTCAGCAACAACACGATGCTCATGCCGACCGTAGAATTTTCGGTATGTTGAAGGGGATACGGTTTTCACCCTGACAAGCTGGGCTTTTCGTTGGTTCTCGCGCTGTAAAGCCTCTGGGGTGATGTATAATGGATCGCCATAGCGGCGGACTCGCTGGGCATGCAGGCTACAAAGCCCATATGCGCCTTTTTCGATGGTGTTGAGACAACCATCAATCAGGCATTGTTTTGGAGGGCGAGCGCGAGCTTTTTGCCTTTGGGACGACTGCTCTCGGCTATAGCATCCGCATGAAGAAACGGAGCCTGAAATTAGATTTGTCCCGAGAACAAAATGGGAATTCCCGCAGTCGCATTGGCATTTCCAAATGATGCCGCCATTTTTGGAGCGCCTGCCGCTATCTTCGTTAGCTACGAGTCGTCCAAACCGCATGCCCGAAAAATCCCTTTTTCGTCTCATGACGCACCTCTATCCCGCCAGATCGTGCCGTCGGGCAGACGGTATTCCACCCAGGCCCCGGCGGGATCGGCGTCGATCTGCTCTCCGGCCACAAGATCCGGCACGAACAGGTGTCCGAAGCAACCGGACTGCTGCTCCTTGAAACTCATCCTCCGGCCATCGATTCCGCACTGCCACAGACCGCCATCCACAGGCGTGACGTGCAGGCAGGTGCGGCAACTGCGTCTGGCCTGCGCGCCCTCGTGGCAGAGCGGATGGTGATGACACATCCGGCATTGGTACCACGTCGGATCGGTGCTGATGCGCGTCGGCGGTCGTTCGGCGCGGATGATCCGTTCGGCCTTGGCCAGCAGCCGCAACGCCTCGGCCTCGTCGGCATGGATGCGTTCGGCATGGAGGTCGTCGTTGTCCTTGTTGACCGCCAGATAGAGCGCCCTGGTCATGCCGGACAGGTGCATGTAGACCTGCATCTGGGCGTGGTGCTGGGGTTTGGCCTTTTGCACACCGTGCTTGCGCAGCTCCGAGAACGAGGCGGCGTTGTGGGTCTTGAACTCGCAGACGTGCCAGCTCTTCGGGGCTTCCGGGATGCCGAGCGCCATGGCATCCAGCGAGCCGCCGAAATGGCCATGACACGCCTCCACCCGCCACTGGCGACCGGTCTGCGGATCCACGTCCAGGACCGTGGCGCCGATGCGTCGCAGATTGCGGACGAAGCGGGCCTCCTCCAGTTGCCCGGTTTCGAACAGCCGCAGCATGCGACCGGCAAACGGGGCACTGCTGGTCCACCGGAAATCCAGCCACAGGGAGCGTTCGCACTCCCTGCCGATGATCGATGCCCCCAGGTGAGGCCGGAGACCGTCCCCGGCATCCGCCTCATAGGCGGCGAGGATTGCCTCGACTGTGGGAGGGTTTGGTTTGGGAAGATGCGCCATCATGCACCTCCCTGTGTGGCGAGCAGGTGGTGGGCCCTGTCCAGGACC
>JADGAY010000096.1 GCA_015231775.1 Magnetococcales bacterium
CATGTGTTAAGCGCGCCGCCAGCGTTCGTTCTGAGCCAGGATCAAACTCTCCGATTATATCGAGATCCTTTCGGACCTGAATCAACGGTTCTTTTGAATCGTGACTTTATTTACTGCTTGATTTTTTGGAATTGTTTTCCAGGCTTGCTTCAAGCTTATTGCTTGCGCTGACTTGTTTTGCGTGATTCATTCAGCGTGATGTTGGATTTGCTTGCGCTCTTCCAGACATCCTCGACAAACTTGAGCTTGCCGATGACACCCGATTCGCGACTCCAACGTCCACGCCGATGATCGTTATTGAATTTTCAAAGATCGAATCCCGTTGTCAGGGCCATGCCCTCCAGGGAACCCCGAATATAGGGAAACTCGCGGTGCAGGTCAAGAGGAAAATTCAATTCAATTGCATTTTTCTGAGCCTATTTTCTAGCTCATTGATTTACAATGATAATCTCTTTAACGAACTTGACCCCCAAAAAGGCCAGCACCAGCAGAGCATACCCCCACAGGGTGAATCGTACCGCGCGGCGTCCCCGCCACCCCTGTATGTGACGCCCCACCAACAGCACCCCGAACACCAGCCAGGTTGCCCAGGTGAAGACCACCTTATGGGAAAAGAGGAAATAGACCCCCTTCTGCTCGTGGGCATGCAGCGCACCGGTCACCATGCTCATGGTGAGCAGCAGGAACCCCATGCGCACCATCAGAAACAGGGTCGATTCCAGGGCATTGAGTGGCGGAAGCATCTCGAAGAGCGCCCCGAGATGCTTGCTCTTCAAGGCGTGCTCCTGAAAGGCGTCCATCAGCGCGAAGATCGCCGCGATGGTGAACAGGCCATAGGCCAGCAGCGACAGCACCAGATGACCGATCAACAACGGACCGGTCACGCCGCGCGCCTCGGGCGCCGCCGTGGAGAGAAACAGGGATCCGCCGAGGGTGATAACCATCAGGGGCAACAGCAGCACCCCGGCCAGCCGCGTCTCGCGCCCCAACAGTCGCCAGCCGGCCAGATAGAGCAGTCCCATCACCCAGGAGGACCACTCCAGGGACAACGCCAGATTCATCACGGCCCCGGATCCGACCAACTCCCGGATCATCGGCACCCCCTGCATCACCCAGCCGGCCAACACCAGCCACCAGACCGCCACCGTCTCGGCACGCTGACCGCGCAACTGATGAAAGATCACCCAGGCGGATGCCATGGCATACATGCCGGTGGCCGACCAAAAATGCAGTTCCATGCTCTCCAGTCCTCTTCGCGCGTGGCCCACCCAATCATCAAGCCATGTGTGAAGCATGGTTTCGCGACCATGCCCGTTTGGTGACTCCAGGGACGGGATCACCAAACATTCACTCAGTTTTCTTCGTTGACGCGGACCCTCTTTTCACCTACGAATGAACCCGATCGGTCCGCCATTCCAACACCATGCCCAGGAGACGGATGACACCCATGTCCGCGCCCTCATCCCCGACTTCCGCCACCCAACCGGTGACCATGATCGTGGTCGCCGCCGGACATGGCAGCCGCTTCGGCTCGGAGTTGCCCAAACAGTATCTCCCCCTGGCTGGACAACCCCTGCTCGCCCATGCCATCGAGCGTCTGCACGCCCATCCCCTGATCGAGGCGATCCTGCCGGTGATCGCGCCGGACGGCGCGGAACTCTGGCAGCGGATCCTCGGTCCGCGTCTGGCCGGGTGGCCCAAGCTGCTCGCCCCGGTCGCGGGGGGGGCCGAACGGCAGGATTCCGTGCGGCTGGGACTGCTGAGTCTGAAGCTCCCCAGAACCGGTTGGGTCGGCATTCACGACGGCGCCCGTCCCCTGCCGAGCCGCCCCCTCCTGGACCGGCTCTTCGCGGCCCGGGACAAGGCCGAGGCCGTGGTTCCCGCCATTGTAATCCATGACACCATCAAAAGGATAGATGGCATTGATCGCATCGGCAAAACCCTTGACCGGACCCATCTGCGTCGCATCCAGACCCCGCAGGTATTCCGTTACGGCCTGCTCCTCGACGGTCACATGCGCGCCCACGAATCCGGCAGCCTCCACGTCACCGATGACGCCGCCCTGATGGAAGAGGCGCACATCGGGGTACGCACCATTGCCGGCGAAGAGGAGAATCTCAAGATCACCCGCCCGGAGGATCTGCTTCTGGCGGAAAAGCACCTCTCATACCGGAGTTCACCCATGGAACCGCGCATCGGCCAGGGATTCGACGTGCACCGTTTCACCCCCGGACGCCCCCTGATCCTCGGCGGCGTCACCATTCCCCACGACCAAGGGTTGCTGGGTCACTCCGATGCCGACGTGCTGTTGCACGCCCTGTGCGATGCCCTGCTCGGCGCGGCCTCCCTCGGGGACATCGGCCACCACTTCCCGGACAGCGATCCCGCCTACCAGGGGGCCGACAGTCGGGTGCTGCTGGGGCGGGTTGACGCGGCCATTCGCGCCCAGGGATTCCAGGTGATCAACCTGGATGCCACGGTCATCTGTCAGGCACCGCGCATCGCCCCCCACATCGAGGCCATGCGCGCCAACATCGCGGCCACGCTGGCCATCGAGACCGACCGGGTCAACATCAAGGCCACCACCACAGAGAAACTCGGCTTCACCGGTCGCGGCGAGGGGATCGCCGCCCAGGCGGTGGCTTTGCTCAGTCGGAATGCGTGACCGACACGCGAAAAAAGGCCCCCTTTTCGTGGAGAGCCCCAAAGGCGTTCCACGACCAATCTCCACGGGAACCATTTACGCGCGACCGATCAATTTGGTATCCTTATATTTGCATAATTTCATTTTGCTCGAGGATCGACACATCATGACCTCCACCACCGATCAAAGACGACGCCACGAACGTTTTTCGTTTCACAACAACGTCACCTTGACCCTCAACGATGGACGCCGGATCGAAGGAATCGTGGAGAACATGGGCTTTGGCGGCGCGTCCATGCATATCGACGAAACGCTCCCCGAGGTTCCCGTCGGAAGCGAAGGAAAGATCCGGGTGGTCTTTTTCGGACGCCCCACGGACTACCCCTGCCAGGTGGTGAGCGTGAGCACGGGCAAACTGGGGATCAAGATCCTGCGCGCCGATTATCAGGGCGCGCCCGAGGATCTCCTGTCGCTCAAGGCGTGATCCTGCAAAACCCTCACACCCGATAGTATTCCCGATACCACGCCACGAAACGTTCCACCCCCTCGCGTACCGGGGTGCGGGGACGAAATCCCACATCCCTATCCAGATCATCCACATCCGCCCAGGTGGCCGGCACATCGCCGGGCTGCATGGGCAGGAAATTCTTCTGGGCGGTCATGCCGAGGGACTCTTCCAAGGCCGCGATATAATCCATCAACTCCACCGGCTGGTTGTTGCCGATGTTGTAGATCCGGTAGGGCGCCGAACTCGATGCCGGATCCGGGCGCGCCCCGGTCCAGTCGGGATCCGGGGTCGGAATGCGGTCCAGCACCTTCACCACCCCGGATACGATGTCGTCGATGTAGGTGAAATCCCGGCGCATGCGCCCCTCGTTGAAGACATCGATCGGCCTACCCTCCAGCATGGCGCGGGTAAAGAGGAACAGAGCCATGTCCGGACGCCCCCAGGGGCCATAGACCGTGAAGAAACGCAAGCCGGTCACCGGCAGACGGAACAGATGGGCATAGGTGTGAGCCATCAGTTCGTTGGCCTTCTTGGAGGCGGCATAGAGCGACAACGGGTGGTCCACGTTCTGATGCACGGAAAAGGGCATGTTTTCGTTGGCCCCGTAGACCGATGACGACGACGCGAAAACCAGATGCCTGACCCCGGTGTGGCGACACCCCTCCAGAAGGTGGGTAAACCCCACCAGATTGCTCTCCACGTAGGACATGGGGTTGATCAGCGAATAGCGTACCCCGGCCTGGGCCGCCAGATTGATCACCCCGTCGAACCGCTCCCGTTCGAACAACGCCGCCATGCCGGCCTGATCCTGAAGCTCCAGCTTGGCAAAGGTGAACCCCGCGCGCTCCGTCAGCCGATTCAAACGGGCCTGTTTGAGGGTGACATCGTAATAGTCGTTGAGATTATCGAGTCCCACGACCTGATCACCCCGCCCCAAAAGGGCCAATGACAGGTGAGAACCAATGAATCCAGCCGCACCCGTAACGAGAACCTTGCCCATGTGTTTTCCTTTCCGATAGACTCTTTGAAGGATCGAACCCTTGATGCCCTGACTATAATCGACATTCAACCGGAATGAAACCGTTCAACGACGATGCTTTCCATGGACACGGAAACCCGAGCGACACCGCGCGCCACTGCCTCACCCTCCGCGGTTTTGATCTATACGGATGGCGCATGCAGCGGCAATCCTGGCCCTGGCGGCTGGGGCGCCCTGCTGCAATATGGTCCGCACGCGAAAAACCTCTCCGGTTTCGCGCCCCGGACCACCAACAATCGCATGGAGATGCTGGCCGCCATCCGCGCGTTGGAGACCCTCAACCGGCCCTGCCGGGTGGTCATCAACACCGATTCGACCTACGTCAAGAACGGCATCACCCAGTGGCTACCAGGCTGGAAGGCACGCGGCTGGCGCAAAAGCGACGGCAAACCGGTGCTCAATGTCGAGTTGTGGCAACGCCTGGATGCCGTCTGTCTGAAACACGAGGTGGAGTGGCGCTGGGTCCGGGGGCATGCGGGCGATCCGGGCAACGAAGCCGCGGATCAATTGGCCCGCGAGGCCATCGAATCCGGACGTGTCGGCGCCCTGGCGCCGGATCCGGCGGGATAGGAGAGTGCCCTACACAGTCTAGCACGCATGATTTTCATTAATCCGAGGGGGGATGACAAGGGAGGCTCAACCCCGGTTGGAGTGGCCGTGGCCAAACGGTTGACAACCCGGAATCACCAACCCTCGCGGACCCACGCCGGGTCCCAATCCAGCGGTGAACCCGACCTTGGTCCGGGTCATGAAGGAAGAAACATTAAAGCACGAGGAGACAGCCATGTTTGAGGATCAATTGCAAGCGGTCAATGAATTATTGAAAATCAATACCAAGTTCCGTGAACTCTACGACCAGCACGAGGCGCTGCGCAACGAAATCGACGAAACCCGTCATACCCGCAATCCATTCGACATCGAAAAGCTCAAGAAAGAGAAGCTGCGCATCAAGGACTTGATGGCCGTCATGCTCGCCGAGCATACCGCCTCTGCCTGACCGCCCGCCAAGGAGCCTCCAGGGGCTCAAGCCCGACCCGCGCCGGTTCGCACCGGCGCGGAGCCCCCTTTCGCGCCATGAGATCACAGACCGCGTTTGACCCGATTCCGTTGGAAAATCGATTGTTTGCTTTTGGTATCAACCGGTTCCGGCGGCAGGGGCAGAGGCAACCAGTGGGTCGGTATCCAGGCCACCCTTTCCAGCACCAGAATCCCCTGGGCATCCACCCGCACCAACGCCAGATCATGACCATCGCTCACCAGCACCATCGAATTGGCGCGCGGTCGCTTCTCCTCCAGCAACCGCCAGCCAAACCACATCTGGCGCGCGAACTGCGACTCCGGATCCTCGTCGGGTTCATCCAACCAGTCGATGGCATTCCTGGCCTTGTTAAAAAGCGATTTTCTCTGGGGCGTTTCCATGTGCATGACTCCCTCAACCCTTCCCGAATCGATAAAAATCTCATAAACTATTTGATAAATGAATACGATAGCTCATTTTCTCGCCGCCGGCAACCCCCATGACGCCAGAGCGCGCGCCTTGGAAACCGCCTCATCCCTCCACGAGCGCTTGTCGAAGCAACCATAGCCCCATCAACCACCACCTGAAAAGTGAACCGTCGTGACCGATTCCACCCCCCCTTCCACGCCGGACCCGACCCAGGTCTGGAAACCCAAGGTCCATGGCCGCAAACGGGGCTTCGTCACCCCGCGGGAGAAGCTCTGGCTGGACGACACCCTGCCGCTCTACCTCCCCCCGCGGGCGAACAGTCGCGGGGCGTTGCTCGAAGCCCTCGGCGCGGATCCCGAACAGGCACGCCTGGTGGTCGAGATCGGTTTTGGCAACGGGCAGTTTCTCGCCCCCTTGGCCGCGCGGCACCCCGAGGATCGCTTCATCGGCATCGAGGTGTTCCAGGAGGGGTTGGCCGGGTTGATCCGCCGCCTGCAACGGGACGCGATCACCAACACCCGCATCCTGCCCGAGGATGCCAGGCTCGCGCTGCGGGATGCCTTTCCCGAACAGTCCCTCGACTGGGTGATCATCAACTTTCCGGATCCCTGGCCGAAAAAACGCCATCACAAACGCCGCATCGTGCAGACGGAACTGTTGGATCTGCTGGTCGAACGGCTGCGTCCGGGGGGATTGCTCACCCTGGCCACGGACTGGGAAGCGTATGCCGCGTGGATGTTCGAGGTACTGGAGGCCCATCCAGGGTTTGTCAACCTGGTCGCGCCGGAGCGGTTCGCCCCGCGTCCGGATTTCTGGATCGAAACCCGGTTCGAAACCAAGGGGGTGGCCGCCGGGCGGACCATTCACCATCTGGCCTGGCAAAGGCGGGCATGAGCCGCGTCTGGATGCCTGGGCGCGCGACTCCCGAGGCGACACGCCAGAAAATCCAATGCCGGATGTGTACAAAAAGGGAGCGCTTGGGGTATACTTGAACATTCAGCTTTTCTCCCGAACATCCAGACCAGCCCTTGTCATGCACCCCCCGGATGGCATGGCCCACATGAGGCGAAACAGACGAATCCCATGAAACGCAAGGCATCCACGGGGGTCATCTTCACCGCCGTCTTTCTGGATCTGCTCGGTTTCGGCATGGTACTGCCGCTCATGCCGCTCTACGCCGCCGATCCCCGCTTCGCCGCCTCCCCCACCGAGATCGGCTGGTTGATGGCGATCTATTCGATCATGCAGTTCGTGTGCGCCCCCTACTGGGGTTGGCTCTCCGACCGGGTGGGACGACGCCCCACCCTGATCCTCGGACTCGCCGGATCGGCCCTCTCCTACCTGGCCTATGGCCTGGCCAACACCCTGTGGGTACTCTTCGTGGCACGCGGCGTGGCCGGCATGATGGGCGCCAACATCGCCGTGGCCCAGGCGGCCATGGCCGACCTCTCCCCCGTCGAGGGGCGCTCCAAGGCCATGGGACTCATCGGCGCCGCCTTTGGTCTGGGGTTCATCCTCGGCCCGGCCTTCGGAGGGTGGCTGGCCGGCTTCGGCATCGAGGCCGCGCCCCTGGCCGCGGCCCTGGTCACCGGACTCAACGCCCTGGCCGCGCTGTTCTACCTGCCGGAGACCCGTCCCGCGCCGCTTGCGACCACGGACACCGCCCCACCGGCCCGGACCAAACCGGCCCACCCCCTGCTCTCCTCCACCCCATGGACCATGGCCCGCGCCTTCCCCGGCGCCTGGATCGCCTGCCAGGTGATCGGTCTGTTCATCACCCTCTTTTCCGCCTTCGAGGTGGTCCTGCCGCTCTGGGGCCGGGAGTTCATGGGTTGGAACATGACCAGCACCGGCTGGATCTTCACCTTTGTCGGCGTGGTGGCGGTGGTGACCCAGGGCGGCCTGGTGCGGCGCCTGCTGCCGCGAATCGGCGAGAAAAGGGTGGCCTCCGGGGGACTGCTGCTGGTGAGCATCGGACTGTTCACCCTGGACCCGAACAGTTGGACCGGCATGCTCATCGCCCTGGGGCTCATCGCCATGGGGAGCGGTCTGATCCATCCCTCCCTCTCTGGATTGGCCAGCCTCAACACCGACGCGGCCACCCAAGGGGCGATGATGGGACTCTTTCAATCCATGAGCGCCCTGGGACGCAGCATCGGACCGGTGCTGGGGGGCTCGATCTACGACGCCGCCCGAGGGGGAGTCTTTCCGCTCACGGCCATGGGGATCGCCGGGGTGCTGCTACTGTTCGTCCTCCGGGGCCACCGGATGCGGGATTTGCGCTCCCCGCCAGCCCCATCACCAGACGCTCCATGACCCGACGCGGCTCCCCGCCGCTCTTCAAATCCCGATCCGCCTCCTGACAACGCAGCAGGGCATTGGCCAGACGACGCGGGGAGAACCCTTGCGCCTGGGCGATGAACTCCCCCTTCTCCTTCCAGAAGACCTGCAGGCTGGCCACCGTGGCCTCCGGGGTTTCGCCCTTTTCGAGAAGCGCCGCCCCCTGAATCAAGCGTCGCAACCGCTGGAGCAGGATGGCCAGCAGCGCCAACGGCTCCTCGCCCGCCTCAAGCAGGGCGTCGAGCATGGTCAGGGCCTGGCCGGCACGACCGGAGAGAAGCGCCGCGGTCAAGGCAAAGGCGTTCTGGCTTCCGGATCCCCCCACGGATTCAACCACATCCTCGACGGTGACCCGGCGACCGCTCCCGACATACAGGGTGAGTTTCTCGATCTCCGAGGCGGCGTTGCGCACATCCCCCTCGAGCCGCTCGGCCAGAAGCGAGATCGCCTCGTTATCCGCCGCATGGCCCCGTTCGCGGAGCGCGGTCTGGATCCAGCCGATCAACTCGCGCCCCTCCAGGGGGTAATAGGGGATGCACCAGGCGCTCTTGTGGGCCTCGAAGGCCTTGCGCAGGGTACTCCTGCCATCCAGGGGACCGGCCACCACCACCAGCACGGATCCGGACGACGGGGATTTGAGATAGCGCAGCAGCGCCTCGCGTCCCGGCGCGGTCAACTGATCGGCCTCCTTGAGGAGCACGCAGCGCCGTTTGGCGAAGAACGGAAAGGCGTTGCAGCCGCTCAAGAACCGTCCCACGTCCAGATCCGCCCCATGGTGGCTCTCGAAATCCATCTCCTCGTCCTCGGCGCTCAACACCGCGCGCCGGGCCAACTGGGCATGCGTGGCCGCCACCCCCTGCTCTTGACCATAGAGCAGCATGGCCTCCGGGAGTGGACCCTGTTGCA
The DNA here is from genome assembly GCA_015231775.1 of Magnetococcales bacterium. Classification (GTDB taxonomy): domain Bacteria; phylum Pseudomonadota; class Magnetococcia; order Magnetococcales; family Magnetaquicoccaceae; genus Magnetaquiglobus. Next base: position 8,885 of record JADGAY010000096.1, read on the forward strand.
GACGGGAGGGGAATTCGCGGGATGTGAGTTTCATGGCCTGGTGACGGTTGAACGCGGATGGATGGATCGATGGGCGAGCATACCCCTTTCCCACGCAAATTGCATCCGAATGTGCATCGCCCCACGCCCGGATGGTCGTCTGGCGGCTTGCCGAGGCGTCCCGGTCGTGGCACCATGAAAACGCATCATGGTCAAACTGAAACGCTCCCGCCATGGCTGGAGATCTGACGCCATCTTTATCACGATGATGAAACCGACCCCAACCCGAACCGGATCTCTCCGCCATGCCAGCCGCACGCACCCCCTCCCCCGACGATCCCGCCAGCCAGGTCGAACGACTGGACAAATGGCTCTGGGCGGCACGCTTTTTCAAGACCCGCGCTCTGGCCATCGAGGCGGCCAACGGCGGCAAGATCCATGTCAACGGCCTGCGCGCCAAGCCGGGACGGGATATCCGCGTCGGCGACCGACTGGAGATCCGCAAGGAGATTTTTCTGTTCCAGGTGACAGTGGTCGCCCTCTCCCTCCAGCGTGGTCCGGCCACGGTGGCCCGGAATCTCTACGAGGAGCGTGCGGAGAGCATCGCCGAGCGGGCCCGGATCGCCGAAATCCAACGCGCCGAACCGCGCATCCTTCCAGGTGCCGGACGCCCCACCAAAAAGGATCGCCGCGCCATCGTCCGTTTCCTCGCCCATCCCGGCGGGACCACTGCGTGATCCAGTGCTCGCCGGGCTATCGTCCGTTTCCTCGCCCATCCCGGGCGACCCACCTTGGCCGCGCGGGCGTGACCTTTCGGTTGGTCTGCCCCAAGTCACGACAATCAGAACAAACAAGTGATTGAACGCTTATATTATTCCGTATGGTGATTGTCTAATCGATATGCTAGGATGGTTTACCAAATAGAATACCTTCCAGGAACCATCCTCGTCCGTTGATGTGACCACGCCGCATCAGGCCGTGCGTCCCAAGTGGGAGCGAACGGGTGAACCGGGCAGGCAAAGGCTCTTCAGGTGCACAATGGTCATGCCGGAGCGTCGCAACACACGATCCGGGCGACCATCCGAACGTTGGAAGTCACGATTCAATGGTTTCATGACGCGACCGCCAGGAGCACAAGTCCGATGACCCACGAAGGCAACTTTGTGCTCAAGCTATTCGTCACCGGCAAAACCCCGCGGTCGGAACGGGCCATCGAGAATCTGCGCCGCATCTGCGTGCATGAACTGGAAGAACTCTACGAGATGGTGGTGATCGACATCCTTGAGCATCCCCAATCCGCCGAGGAGGAGAAGATCCTGGCCACGCCGACCTTGATCAAGGCCTTGCCGCCACCGTTGCGCCGCATCATCGGGGATTTGACCGACAAGGAGAAGGTGTTGTTGGGTCTGGATCTGGTTCGTTCCCCGAACACGGACCGATCCGGATCGAGTTGAGGACGATGGAGGGCGCGATGCATGCCAGCTTGCATGACGGAGGGATTGCCACCCCGCACGCCTCCCATGGAACCTCCCCAGGGGAGTTTCACGGCAAACCGCGCTCCGACGGGCATGACAAACTGTTGCGCGTGCTGCTGGTCGAGGACTCGGAGGCCGATCAAGTGCTGGTGCGTGAGAATGCCGACTCCTCCGGAAACGGCAGTATCGCCCATCTGCCACGTCTGCGACTGACGCCGGTCGGAGAGTTGCGTCAGGCCATTGATCTGCTCTCCCGTGAGCGGTTCGACGCGGTGCTGCTGGATCTGAACCTGCCGGACAGCATCGGCATGGAGACCTTCCTGCGCATCCACGATCGGGCTCCCGATCTGGCGATCGTGGTGTTGACCGGGCTCGACGACGATGCCATGGGGGCCGATACCATCCGGCACGGCGCCCAGGACTTTTTGAGCAAGGGCAGCCTGGATGGGCCCCTGCTGCTGCGGTCGCTCCGCTACGCGGTGGAACGACAGCGGCTGATCAACGAACTGGATCGCACCCGTCGCCGGCGGCGTCAGGAGCAGGAGATCCAGTCCCTGGAGAAGCTCTCGCACCGCACCCCCGGCGATGGTCTGCGGGCACTCTCCCTGGAACGGGTCTATTCCGAGTTGGTGCGCCATTACGTCGTCACCACCCGCGAAGGCCGCGATCCACCCCGGGAGGAGGTGCGCAACGTGGCCACGCGGTTGATGGCCATGCACGCCGGCGCACGGGACGTGGTTCTGTTGCATCTCAAGATGTTGCGTGGCACCGGTCACTGGACCACCACGACCGAAGAGCGTGCCTTCTCACAGGATGCCCGATTGGTCCTGGTGGAACTGTTGGGTCATTTGACCGATCTTTATCGCGAACGAGCCCAGAGCTAGGATTCCGGCATGAGCGCCTACACGTTGCCCCGTTTCCTGCTGTACATCACCGGAGACTCGCCGATCGGTCGGCGCGCCATGGCCAACTTCCGCGACCTGGCCGAAGCCGTCTACAAGGAACGGTATGAACTGGAAATCATCGACATCCTGCGTCAACCGGCGCGCGCCGAGGAGAACAACATCCTGGCCGCGCCCACGCTGGTCCGACTGTCTCCCTCGCCGCCGGTGAAGATCGTCGGCGATCTCTCTGCCGAGGGGCGAGTCCGGCAGATTCTCGGTCTGCCGGAACAACCGGGCGAAGCCATTCGCCCTCGCACTGACACGAAAGGTTGATAACCGCATGAACGACAACACCGACGCCCTGGTGAAACTCCCCACCGGCATCGAGGGGTTCGACCATCTGACCATTGGCGGCCTGCCCAAGGGACGGACCTGCCTGATCTCCGGAAGCTCCGGTTCCGGCAAGACCATTCTGGGCATGGAGTTCCTCTATCGCGGCATCGTGCAATTCGGTCGCAAGGGGGTCTTCGTCAGCATGGAGGAGCGTACCCCGGACATCCTGCGCAACGTGCGGCGCATGGGCTGGAACATCCAGGAACTGGTCACCTCCGGTCGCCTGCGCCTGATCGATGCCGCGCCGGAACCGATCTCCATCGAGGAGTCGGGCGCCTATGACCTCTCCGGCCTGCTGGTGCGCATCGAGCATGCCGTCGAGAAGAGTGGCGCCGAACTGCTGGTGCTCGACTCGATCGGCTCGCTCTTCGACCAGTTCAACAACGCCGCCCTGGTGCGCCGGGAGATCTTCCGCATCATCG
>JADGAY010000361.1 GCA_015231775.1 Magnetococcales bacterium
TAAGAACGAGGGACATTCGCGTAACCGGCGGAACAATAACGTGTCCTACGTGTATCACTGATGGAGGAAATTATTAGGGGGGGGGTATTTATGCCTTGGAATTTTGAAGCAACATTTACAGGCGTCACCTACAACTTCGTCGCGGGGTCTATTGTATGCACCGGAACACAGTGGGGAACCTTTCAGTATGGAGTTTCGGCGATTGACGCATCACCCGATGGTGGTACTACCTATCCAAGAAACTCACTCATCACCGGATGGACAGGGGTAAGTGCGGGAGCGACATTTGCCCCTCCCCTTGCACAAGGAAATTGGGCAATCCGGCTTACCACGAGCGACAACACCCCGCTGGTACTGCTAAACGCCATTTCCATTCCCCGGATCGCAAGCATTGTTCCCGCAACCGGTGTGGCAGGAACGAATGCAGTAATAAATGGGTTATATTTCGGTTCAACACAAGGGGCTGGTTCGGTGAGGATTGGCGGCGTTCTGGCTACGGTGGTTTCGTGGGGAGACATAGGGATCAATATTATAATTCCGGCAACACTTTTGCCGGGAACTTATGATGTTGTTGTCACCACAAGGACAGGCGCCTATGACACCCTCGCTGGCGGGATCATGGTTATCACCTCACCAAGTAAGAGCCAAATAGCCATCGGCCTTGGTGTGGGAATTGGAATGTGACATGCCCAAATTCTCGAAGACCTCCTTGAAGAACCTGTCGCAGTGCGACCACCATCTGCAAATCCTTTTTGGAGAGGTCATCAAGAAGATCGACTGCACCGTGGTCTGCGGGCACCGGGGAAAGACGGATCAGGACGCGGCCTACTTGTCCCACCGGTCGCAGGTGCGCTGGCCCGAGAGCAAGCACAACCGCACGCCGTCACTGGCTGTTGACGTGGTTCCCTGCATCGGCGGCAAGCCGTCCTGGGAAGACCACGACTGTTACCTGTTCTCGGGGAAGGTCATGGGCTACGTCAACACCATGAACATGGAAGCGAAGATCCGCTGCGGCGCCGATTGGAACGGCAACGGCAGCACGCGGGACCAGGAGTTGAAAGACAGTTGCCACTTCGAAATGATATAATACATACATTTGTGGGGGACTAACATCAAGGCAATAGCCGACATCTGGCGATACGCTCATGCCGCTTATAAGCGCGACCCGTCTAACCCATTGTTTTCCGGTGGAACCCTCACGGAGTACGTGCGCGGCGACCAAGGGTACGCCTTCAGCTTCCACGACAACGAGAACTCCCGGCTGATCGTCGCCTTCCGGGGAACGGTGGGGAACGTCAAAGATTGGGCGCGGAACTTCAAATTCCTGCCCAATTCCCAGGGAATCCATACCGGGTTTTGGGAAGAATGGCTGATGTTCCGCGACGACATCACGGCTTGCGTCAGGGATGCGCTGCGGCCATGCCACGTACCCGTGTACTTCTGCGGCCATAGCCAAGGAGGGGCCACGGCCATCATCGCTTCCAAGGCCATCAGTGACGCCTTGGTGATACCGGTGTCGTGCATCGCCTACGGAGCCCCCCGGGCTGGCAACAAGGACTTCAGGAATGCGGCAAATATTGCCCCCATTGACTGCACGACCGTAATACATGGCTACGATCTGGTCACTACCCTGCCCCCGGATCTCGTGGGCGCCCGCCAGCCAGGGCGGATTTACTGGCTCTGGGCGCCAATTTGGCACAAGCTCTGGCGTAAGATAGCGGACCACCTGCCGGAGCACTACGACGAGGCCATCAAGCGGGAGATGCGGAAGCGTTATTTGTAGGCATCGAGCATCCGGCGCAGGATGTCCTTGCTGATGAGGTCGCAGGAGTTGCAGCCGTCCCAAAAGCAGAGGACGACGCCCACCATCAATAGCATCAGGAAGAACACCAGAAGATCGTTTAGCCCAAGCCTTTTCATGGGAGCCTCGTCATGGCGCAGTCGAGAAAGAGGGCAAACTCTGGGAACGCGCACCTGAAAACGTATACCAAGACATAAAACGAGAAAATGCACACCGCGAACGAAAACAATATAACGGCGTCTTTTCTGCTCATTTTACGCCTCCGGGATGTGCTTTAATCCACTTTTCGAGTTCCCCAAGAAGGCCTTGTAAAGAGTCGTTGCTTTCGATCTCTGACCCGCCGGCCATGCGGATGAACCAGATGGGCTTCCCCATGTTCGTGCCGGCAGAGAAATAGAAGTCACCGAGAAGTGCCCCGTATTTCTCGTGAATCATGGCCTCGGCGCG
>JADGAY010000097.1 GCA_015231775.1 Magnetococcales bacterium
GATTTCGGCGGCGAGGTGGAACGGGTGCTCTCCATGGTCGATTCGGTGCTGCTGTTGGTGGATGCGGTGGACGGTCCCATGCCCCAGACCCGCTTCGTGACCCGCAAGGCCTTTGACATGGGGTTCAAGCCGATCGTGGTGATCAACAAGGTGGATCGTGACGGCGCCCGTCCCCTCTGGGTGCTCGATCGCACCTTCGATCTTTTCGACCGCCTCGGCGCCACCGACGAACAGCTCGATTTTCCGGTGGTCTACACCTCGGCCCTGCAAGGGTGGGCCACCCTCGATCCCGACATCAAGGGCCGGGACATGGAGGCCCTCTTCGAGACCATCGTCGATCGCACGCCCCCCCCCGCCGTGGATCCGAACGGGCCGTTCCGCATGCGCGTCTCGGCCCTCGATCACAGCAACTACGTCGGCATCATCGGCATCGGTCGGGTGGAGCGCGGCATCGCCGCCGCCAACAGCCTGGTGACGGTGGTCACGCCGGACGGCGCGCGGCGCAATGCCAAGATGGCCAAGATCTTCAGTTTTCTGGGTCTGGAACGGATCGAGGTGCCCATCGCCCGCGCCGGGGAGATCATCGCCTTCACCGGGGTGGAGAACCTTGGCATCTCCGATACCCTCTGTCACATCGAGCACGTCGAACCCCTGCCGCCCCTGGCCGTGGATCAACCCACGGTGAGCATGACCTTCCAGGTCAACGACTCCCCCATGGCTGGTCAGGAGGGGAAATTCGTCACCAGCCGCCAGTTGCGGGAACGGCTCTTCAAGGAACTGGAACACAACGTCGCCCTGCGGGTCGAGGAGACCGACAACTCCGATCGGTTCCGGGTCTCCGGGCGCGGCGAGTTGCACCTGTCGATCCTGATCGAGAACATGCGCCGCGAGGGGTATGAACTGGGGGTGTCGCGTCCCGAGGTGATCCTGCGCGAGTTCAACGGGGAGTTCAAGGAGCCCTATGAACTGTTGACCGTGGATGTGGAGGAGGGCAACCAAGGGTCGGTGATGGAGGCCCTGGGCATGCGCCGGGGCGATCTCAAGGATATGGTGCCGGATGGACGGGGCCGGGTGCGGCTCGATTACATCATTCCCGCCCGTGGCCTGATCGGCTTCCAGACCGAATTCCGCACCATGACCTCCGGAACCGGCCTGATCGCCCGCATTTTCCACGAATACGGACCCCTCACCCAACCCAACCTCGGCGCGCGGCGCAACGGGGTGCTGATCTCCATGGACTCCGGCAAGACCGTGGCGTTCGCCCTGTGGAATCTCCAGGAGCGCGGACGGCTGTTCGTGCCGCCCGGCGTGCCGGTCTACGAGGGGATGATCGTCGGCATGAACAACCGCAATCAGGATCTGGTGGTCAACCCGATGAAGGGCAAGCAGTTGACCAACATCCGCGCCTCCGGCTCCGATGACGCCATTCTCCTCACCCCGCACCTCAACTACTCCCTGGAGCAGTGCCTGGAGTTCATCAACGAGGATGAGTTGGTCGAGGTGACCCCCAAAAGCCTGCGCATGCGCAAGAAACTCTTGAAAGAGCACGAGCGCAAACGCTATTCGCGCGGCAACTGACAAAGATTGCCGATCCAGGGGGGGACGCCCGCGACACGCGTTCGCGGGCGTCCCCCCCCCCCGGATGGGTGAACGCCTCAGGCGGCGACCTCTGTGGCGGCTTGCAGTTGCGAATCGAATTTTACAGGTTGTTTTTCCAGAAAATGGATCGCGATGCCGGATTCGCTGATTCGGGTCACCTTGCAGGCCCGGATCGGCGCGGACTTCAGCGGCATGAGGTGAAACAGTCCCTGTTCATGCAGTTCCAGTGAATTCGGCTTGTAGCCGATGTCGAAGTACACCCCGCTATCGCTCACATTGACCGTATTGCCGATAAAGGCGCGCCTCCCCGGCAACTCCAGCAGCACCCGCGCCAGCACTTCGAACCGTTCTGCCCGCTCGTCCTGCATGTACAAATCTTCCTTGTATGGATCACGGTTTCCTGAATGGATTCGGGGTGGGAGTGTAACCGCCTATCTTAAGAAAATCCAGATATTTTTATCTAAAATTGCAATTTTTTCCAATTATGACCCTCAATTTTTATCGCCTTCCGTTAGAATTGGTCTGTTTTGTCCGCCCTGCCCCGCCTGATCGCACCCGTTCCGCTGACCATCATCCATGGGCATCCCGCTCGGGGTGACAGGCACCCGATGCCGATCAATCCGCCGAATCTTGCCAAACTGGCTTGAGATTTGCTGGATGGGTGTGCGAGATGAATTCTTGTTCATGCTAGGGGTGTCAAGCGGATGTCGGGTGGCAAACGTGAACGCATGGGGCGGCCTGTTTGGGGGCTGGCCCGCTGTCTGGGTGGCTTGTCGTGCATGGCCATTGCCCTGCCGTGCGCCTCGTCCTGGGCTGACTCCTTGCCGGAAGCCATGCGTTCCGCCTTGAAGGATACCCCGCGCATCGAAGCGGCACGCCGCTCGCTCCAGGCGATCAAGGAGCGCCGTGCCCGTGCCGTATCCGGTTACCTGCCGACCCTGGATCTCAGCCTGGCCACGGGCAACGAGTGGAGCAACACCACTTCCAGCCGTCCGGTGGAAGGGGAGGTCCGGCTGCAACGCGGCGAGATGCAGGTCACCCTCAATCAACCGCTGTTCGACGGCTTCTCCACCTGGCACCAGGTGGCCGAGAACGATGCACGGGAGAGTTCCGAACAGGCGGCCCTGGAGCAGGCCTCCGAAGAGGTGGCCCTGGATACGGTGCTTGCCTATCTCGAGGTGCTGCGGCAGCGGGAGTTGCATCACCTGCTGCGCGAACAGGAGGAGGCGCACGCCCTGATCCTGGATCGGGTGCGCGACATGGCCCGGTTGGGGCTCGTCACCTCGGTGGATGCGGATCTTTCCGAAAGTCGGCTTAAATTGATCATCTCCGATCTGGCCTCGGCGGAAGGGTCGGTGCGCAAGGCCGCGACCCGCTTTCGTCGCATGGTGGGACGGGAGCCGGGAACACTCGATCCACCCCTCGCGCCCATCGCCTTTCTGCCCAAATCCCTCCAGGAGGCGATCGAATCGGCCATGCGCCACAACGCCTCGCTGCAACGCTCCAAGGGGGATCTGGAGTCGAGCCGCGCCTCCCATGCCGGCAATTACGCCCGCTATTGGCCAAAAGTGGGGTTGGATCTCGGTTATTCCAACACCGACAATGTGAACGGGGTACGGAGTTACAACGAAAACGTGCGCGCCATGGTGCGCATGAATGTCAATCTTTTCCATGGCGGGGCGGATCTGGCCACGGTGCGCGAAAGCGCCGAACAGTTGGGACGCAGCCAGGGGTTGTATGACGAGACGCAAGAGACGGTCTACGAGGAGGTGCGCACCGCCTGGGAGCGGATTCGCACCTCACGGGAGCGACTCGGCAAGCTCGAGGACCATCTGGAGTCCAAGCAGCGGGTCACCGGCTCCTACCACGAGCAGTTCAAGATGGGATTGCGGCCCTTGCTCGATGTGCTCAACTCCGAAAATGAGTTGACCGCAGCCAAGAACGCCCTGGTGAACGAAAAATACGAAGGGCTTTCCGCCAGTTACCGTCTGATGGCGGCCATCGGCATCCTGCGCGCATCCCTGCCGGGTGGGGAATCGGACAAGCCAGTTCCAGTGCCGAATCAGGAGATGGTGCAAACGCCGCGAAAACCGGAGGTTGCCGCGTCGGTTAAGCCCCCCGTTGAGATCTCGGTCCACACCCCCATCGAAGTTGCGACCCCTGTTCGTCCCCCCGTCGAGGTCGAGGCACCGGTTTACACCCCCATCGCTGTTGCGACCCCTGTTCGCCCCCCCGTCGAGGTCGCGGCACCGCTTTGGCCCCCCGTCGAGGTCGCGGAACCGGTTCACACCCCCGTCGAGGTCAAGGCACCGGTTCAAAAGAACGCCACGATCATCCCCGTCACCCCTGATCTCCCCCCCGCCGGCGTGATGCCCTGGGGTGGGTCAGGATCGGCCCGTCCGATCTTTGCCTCCGAACCGGTCAACCCCCAGGAGATGCTCGAAAACAGGGGTATGACCACCGAGTTCGATCTCATCAAGCCGGATCTGGAGGCCGGTTCCATCTCGCCGCTCTCCACCCCACGCCCCTCTTCATCCCGACACGACGTCCCCACCCTGGAAGAGGCCTCGGAGCTGTTGTGGCAGGAGAGTTCCGCGTTTCCTTCCGCGGATACGCTCACCGCTCCCGGAACGCCTCGTTGATCGACGAGTAGATCGGCTTGAGCAGATAGGCCATCAGGGTCTTGCTGCCGGTGTGGATATCCGCCTGCACGGTCATGCCGGGCAGGATCTCGTTGATGCCCGGACGCGAACCAAGGTAGTGTTTGGAGAGTTTCACCGTGCCCTTGAAATAGGGTTGCTTCTTTTCGTCCATGAAGGCATCCGGGGAGATGGAGTGCAATTCGCCGGAAATCGTGCCGTAACGGGCGTAGTCGTAAGTCAACACCTTCACCGTCACCGGTTGGCCCACCTTGACATGCCCGATATCGCGGGTGGTGATGCGGATATCGGCGTGGAGCACGCCATCGAGTGGGATGATCTTGGCCACCAGTCCTCCAGGTGGAATCACCCCCTTGAGGGTGCTGGTGCCCATCTCCTGAATCACCCCACGCACCGGGGCGGTGATGACCAGTCGGGAGACGCGATTCTCCAGACGGGCGATCTGTTCGTCCACCTGGGCCTGTTCGGAGAGGGCGTTGTTCAACTCCTTCTGGGCCTCGTGGCGACGTTGCTCCTCGCTCTCCTTCAGACGGCCCCGCAACTCCTGGATGTCATCCCGGGTCTGGGCAATGGTCCCCTGATTGCGTTTGATCTCCTCGATCACCCGGGTCTTCTCCCGTTTGGTGGAGAGCACCGAAAGTTGTGATACCAGTCCCTTCTCCAAACCCCTTTCCTGGATGCTCTCTTCCTGCTCCAGGAGTGACTTGCGGCGTTCCAGGGGTTCCAACTGTCCGCGCAACTCCCGGATCTGCGTCTCCCGTTGGGTGATTTGACGCAGGATCACCTCGCCGCTGCTGGCTTGATAGTCGCGTTGGCTGTTCAGGAGATTCTCCTGATCGCCCGCCAGGGTGGCATACTCTGGCGCGACCAAGGCAAAATGGGGCGCGCGTCCCTCCAGGAAGGCTCTCTGTCGTTCGATCAGCAGGGCGAGGGTTTGACGTCGCGCCTGATATTGTTTCAGCTCTGGCTCGATCGGCGCCGGATCGAGCAGGATCAACGGATCCCCCTGATCGACGATCACCCCTTCCTTGACCAGGATCTTTTGGATGATGCCACCCTCCAGATGTTGCACGTTCTGCACTGGATTGTGGGTGACCACCTCGCCAGGCGCGGGGGCCATCTCCTCGAGCACCGAAAAGGCGGCCCAGATCAGAAAGACCACCACCGCCATGGAGATCGACATGCCCGTGGCACGAATCACCAGCGGCAAGCCGCCCTCTTCCAGGATCATGGATTGGGCCAGGAAACGTTGTTGCCGGTTTCCCATCGGGATGTTCTTGGGTTCGGTGGCGGGTTCGGAGGACATCGATATTCGGCTCCGTGGTCGTTAAATCAGGTTTTGGGGAATCTTGGGCAGTACCTCGCCAGGCGGCCCGGCGAGTTTCAGATACCCCTGATCGAAAAAGAACAGTTGATCGGCCAACCGCATGTGGCTGGGACGGTGGGTGACGATAAACACCGTCGCCTTGCCGCGCAACTCATTCACCACCTTCTGGAAGGCTTGATCCCCTTCCCAGTCCAGGGCGCTGGCCGGTTCGTCGAACAAAAGGAGCTGCGATGGCTTGAGGTAGGCCCGCGCCAGGGAGAGTTTTTGAATCAGACTCGAGGAGAGCAGTCCGGTGTTGTCGCCGATGCGGGTATCGAAGCCGCGCGGCAGGGCGCGCACATCCTCGAGGGCGCCGGACTTGCGACACGCCTCTTCCAACTCTTCGATGCTGGCGGTGGCGTGGGCCAGACGGAGATTCTGGGCGATGGTGCCGTGGTAGAGATCGCAGCGTTGCGGTACATAGGCCACGGCGTGACGCAGTTCGATGGGATTCATCTGGCGGATATCCTGTCCATCGATACGGATGCTGCCGGCCTGGGGCACATAGAGTCCGGCCAGAAGCTTGATGATGGTCGATTTGCCCGAGCCGTTGCTGCCGACCACCACCACCACCTCCCCCGGTTTGACCTCGAAGCTCACCCCCATCAGGGCCGGTTCGGCATCGTTGGTATAGCGCAGGCTGACCCGAACGAAGCTGACCGCGCCCTTGAAGGTCTTGATCGGTTCGATGGGGGCATAGGCCTCGAACTCGGGCTTGACGTTCATCAGACCATCGATCTGCTTGACGCTGGAGCGGATCTGCTCCATGCGGGTCATGGCGAAGAAGATGCTCTGCAACGGGGCCAGCACGCGCCACACCAGGATCATCGAGGCGACCAGTCCACCGACGCTCATTTCGGCGGCCAGCACGCGCAGCACCCCAAGGCTGACCGTGACCAGACCCGAGGCCACCACCAGCAGTTGGGCGATGGTGTTGACCGAAGCCGTGATCAGCGAGGAGCGGAAGTTCTGCATGGCCGCCTCGGCGGAGAGTTCCCGAAACCGTTCGAACCACATCTCCTCGGCGCCCAGATATTTGATGGCGCGGATCTTGTTGAGTACCTCGACCGTGAACTCCTGGTGTTTGGCGCGTGCGCGGCGTGCCTTGGCCCCTTCGTTATCCACCAGGGGGGTCATCACGAACCAGAGCACCAGAAACAGCAGCGCGGTGACGGCGGGGATCAGGCACAGCGTGCCGGCCAGCAGCGCCATGACCACGATGAAGACCACGGTGAAGGGCATTTCGAGAAAGACCAGGGCCAGGGGTCCGGTGAAGAATTCGCGCACGTTGTCGAAATCCTTGACCCTGGCCACCTGGGAGCCGATGGGGGCCCGTTCGGTGTAGGAGGGGATGAGCGAGAGGATGCGCAGAAAGATGGCGCTGCTGACGATGCTGTCCATGTGGGCGCCGACGTGCATGAGAATGCGGGCGCGCATGGTCCGGAGTATCCAGTCGAATCCCAGGGCGAGCAGCACCCCGACCACCAGATAGGCGAGGGTCTGCATGGAGTGGGAGCCGATCACCCGGTCGTAGACCGCCATGGAGTAGAGAGGCGGGGCGATCTGGAGGACGGTGATGGCGGCGGTGAGACCGACGATGAAATAGAAATAGCGACGGAAGCGGTTGGTGGCCATGCGCAGCCAGCCGATGCGGTTCTGCTCCAGGGCCATGAGTTCATGGTCGAAGATTTTGAAAAAGAAGGCCGATCCCTTGATCGGCATGGGCGGAATACGACCGATCTGCCCGGTCGCGCCATCGAAAATCAACCACAGATCGCCGATCTGCTCGTAGATGACCATGGCGCCCCGGTCATCGGGCACGAACAGGCAGGGCATCAGGCGCGGATCGATTTCGGCAAGGGTCATGCGCAGTTCGTGGCTTTGGAACGTCAGGTTGGCCATGACGTTGCGCATGGCGGTCAAATCGAGGGATTCGGCGAAGTGTGGCAGAGCCTCGGCTACATGGCGCAGGTCGCCGCGATAGCCGAGGGCGTGCAGCAACGGCACCAAACAGGCCCCGAAGTCGGACAGGCGCGCGAACTCCTCCAGAATGCCGCTCGGCTTGGGATAGTCGATCAGCGACTCTTGCGGACGTTTCATCATGGCGTTTTCTTGCCGGAATTCAGGAAGGCCATCTTGGTGATCATGTCCGCGTCACTCTCCTGACCTGCTTGAACCGGCGCATGTGGATCCGGAGCGTCGCCATTCATCCCGCCCGTTGTCTTCCGCGCAGGATCCGTGCCATGCGTGCCTTCCGGCGCTTGCCGAGCCGGAGCGGTGCCCGGCTTGGTCAAGGTCACGGACAGGGGTTTGGGTTGAATGGCCGGTGGCGTGGTTTGGCCGCCGCTCTTGGCCCGCAACAACTCCTTGAAATTCGGACGCGCGGCTGGAGTCTCGGCGGTACCCTTTGGAGGCGCTGGCAGGCGGATCGGCGGGGGTGTGGTCTGCTCTTTCGCGGATCCTGGCGGTTGGTTCGAAGCCGGCGTGGTCGGGCTGCCCGCTAGGGGGGTGGGCGGCTTGATCCGGTTTTCCGGCAAGGTGATCTGCAGAGGACGCGGAACCGGGGGGGCGGGTGGCGTGATCGATTGTTCCGAGGGCGCTGCCGTCGGTACGGTCGGTTGGGTTGGCTGGATGATCGGTGATGGCTTGGCGTCGGCGCGCACCGCTTGCGGTGGTGGGGCCACGGGTGGCGTCACGGGCGCGGACGGGGTCGCGTTTGGCTTCTCCAGCAAGGGGGGTGGCGCTGCTGGCGTCACCGGCGCGGGGGTTGTGACCGGTTTGGAGCCGCCGGTCGTGGGGGGCGGCGGTGGTTTGTTCTCCTTTTTCTCCTGCTGCACCAGGGTGCGATCCTGAATCCGGTAGTTCCGGTCGGCCAGGGCGACCAGCGAGGGGCGGTGGCTGACCATGATCAGAGTCACCTTGCCGTGGAAGCGCATCAACTCCTGTTTGAGCTCCTCGTCGCCCCGGCTGTCGATGGAGGTGTTGGCCTCGTCGAAAAGCACCAGATTGGGGTGGTCGAGGAGTGCACGGGCAATGGCGATGCGCTGCTTGACCCCTTGAGGCAGAATCTCGGCAGCTCCGTCATCGACCAGGGTTTCAAAACCGTTGGGCATCTTGGTGACGAAATCCAGCAAACCCAGCCGGCTGGCGAAGGCTTCGGCCTCGTTATCCTTCCAGGGACGGAACATGGTCAGGTTGTCCATGATCGAGCCCTTGAAGAGAATTCCGGATTGGGGCAGATAGGCGATTTTGGCCCGCACGCTGGAAGGGTCATACGCGGAGATATCCCGACCATCGAGCAGCACGGTCCCCGAAGTGGGTTGCAAGGCCCCCTGCATCAGCCACAACAAGGTGGTCTTGCCGCTGCCGTTGCCACCGGAGATGGCGATGGTCTCGCCTGGCGCGACGGTGAGGTTGATGTTCTCCAGAATCGGCGGTTTGTCGGGTGCGAAACGATACGACACATCGCGCATCTCCAGTCCCCCGGCGAGGGAGTCCAGTTCCGGGGTCTCCATCTCGGATTCAGGGGGGAGATCGAAGATGATCGCCAGCCGGTCACGGGTGACGCGAATTGATTGAAAACGGGCCCAGATGCCAAATGCCCGCTGCAAGGGTTGGATCGCCTGCCCGGAGAGCATGCTGCAAGCGGCCAGTCCACCGATGGTCAGTTGCTGATCGATGACCATCATGCAGCCAAACCCCACCACGGCCACCATGTTGAGCTGCGAAAAAAGCATGCCCAGATTCCCGGAGGTGACCCCGAGCAATCCCACCTGTTGGGAGATGTTCGAGCAGCTCTCCTGCAACTTTTCGTAGCGACGCAGCATCATGGCCTCCATGGCCATGGCCTTGATCGAGTGGACGCCGTTGAGGACTTCGATCAGGAAGTCGATGCGCCGGTCTTCCCACAGGGTGCGTTTCTGCACCGCATCGTAGAGCCATCGACTGATCAGGAATGAGACGCCGATGAACAGGCAGAAGATGAAAATCGGGATCACCACCAACCAGCCGGCCAGATAGTAGATCAGAGTCAAAAACAGCGCGGCAAAGGGCAGGTCCAGGAGGGTGAGGACCGCCTGGCCGGCGTAGAAGTCTTTCAGAGCGTGAATGCCGTTGATCCGTTCCAGATGGGCGCCGGAGCCCTGGCGTTCGATGTGGCCGAGACTGGAGGCGAGCAGTCGGTAGACGGCGGTGCATCCGGCCAGATGTTCGAAACGGGCGCCAAGCCAACTGCCGACATACGAGCGGACCATTTTTAAAATGGCCTCGAGCAGGATGGCGATCAGGACGCCTGATGTGAGCAGTCCCAGGGTGGTGACCGCCTCGAAAAGAAGGATGCGGTCATAGATTTGCAGCATGGTCAAGGGTAGGGCGAGGGCCAACACGTTGAGGACTGTGGAAGTAATCACAAGATCCAACATATGGCGGCCAATCAGGAATTGAGGTATAAGAGTTTTTGGCCACCCGATGCCGTGAAATAGCTTTGTTTTTTTCATGCGAGAAACATTCTTTCCATCAGTTTTGCATTGCAAAGAAATCAAGATTGGCAAGCTTTTACGAACCTAATTTTCTATCACTTATGATCTAGGATAGCTTTTTTTTCTAGCCAATTCAAGCGCTATGAATGTATATTAACTGTGTGGAGAAGTTTTTTTTCTGTGCAGATCTTGCAAAGTGCTTTATTAGAATGAGGTAGGGGAATCTTCCTATCATGCCGGTTTCCGGTCACGTTAACCAAGCGGGTGCGGCCATGTCTGACAATCAGGAAAACGAAAAGGATGAAATCGGCATCGAGGAAGATCGTCAGAACCTCGATGACATGACCGTTCTTCAAGAAGTGAAGAGCGTTGATCTGTCCGCCGAGGAGAATCCCAACGAGCAGTCCGATTCGCTTGCCGAGCAGATGGTGGTGATGGGCAGCGTGCAGATGGGCAGCCGCACGGATATCGAACAGGCCATCGCCCAGTCGGGATCCGTCGAGGTAGAGTCAAAGCCCAGCGAAGAGCAAGAGGCCCCTGCCGACCGGGAACAGTCCCAACGTTCCAATCAAGGGGAAAGAGGCCAGGAAACCCAGGGCGAAAGCGCTGAAATTCGCGTCGAGTCCAATACGGGCGGTCAGTCCGCCACCTCTCAGACCGCGCCTGAAGCCCCGGATGCGCAAGTTCGGGCCAATCCCGATGCGCAAGCGGCGGGTGGAGAGCAACAGGCCGATATCCCGGTGGTGGAGGTTGTGCCACCGGATGTCGTCACGCCACTCCCTGCTCCGGAGGTCGCCGAAAAACCGGATACCGCTGAGCCCACTCCGGAAGAGGAGTCACCCGAACCCGAAAAAGAGCCTGGACCGATCGATGATGTCGATACCGTGGCGCGCCTGGATGGCATCACCATGGATACCTCGGATGTCTCGGGACAGGAGGACAGTGGCATCCCGCTGAAAATCGAGATCACCCAGTCCGATTCCAGCGAGACGGTGAAGGTTTACATCGAGGGCGTCCCGGAGGGGGCCACCCTGTCCGCCGGCGAGGAACTCGGCGATGGACGCTGGGAGTTGAGGGTCGAGGATTTGAAGGATCTGGTGTTGACCCCACCGGAAAACTCGGACGTGGATTTTTCGCTGACCGTGCGCAGCGTGGTGACCGAACCCCAAACCGGGGAGACCTCGACCACCACCCAAACCGTGAATGTGGATCTCCAGGCGGTCGCCGACCAACCGACGTTGGCAACACAGGATGTTTCCGGCACGGAAGATCAGCCGATCGTTTTGAATATCTCGTCCTTGTTGACGGATACGGATAGTTCCGAGTCGCTTTCGATCCTGATTTCCGGCGTGCCGGATGGCGCTTTGCTTTCGGCGGGTATCGACAATGGCGATGGCACCTGGAGCCTGACCCCGGATCAGTTGACCGGTCTCTCCATTGCGCCTCCCGCCAACAGCGATGTGGACTTCACCCTTTCTGTCACCGCGACCTCCACCGAGGCCGAGAATGGCGATACGGCGATCCGTACCGGGACCATCGATGTCAGCTTGGCGGCGGATGCGGATCAACCGACCCTGGTTCTTGCGGATGCCTCGGGCACCGAGGATCAGCCGATCGCTTTGAATATCTCTTCGCTCCTCACCGATACGGACAACTCGGAATCCCTCTCGATCCTGATTTCCGGCGTACCGGATGGCGCGGCTTTGTCGGCAGGTATCGACAATGGGAATGGCACCTGGAGCCTGACCCCGGCTCAGTTGACTGGTCTTGAGATCACCCCGCCGGCCAACAGCGATGTAGACTTCACCCTCTCTGTCACCGCGACCTCCACCGAAGCCGAGAACGGCGATACGGCGATCCGTACCG
>JADGAY010000098.1 GCA_015231775.1 Magnetococcales bacterium
CCGCAGCGGACAAGAAAGCCGCTGCCGAGAAAGCCGCAGCGGACAAGAAAGCCGCTGCCGAGAAAGCCGCAGCGGACAAGAAAGCCGCCACCGAGAAAGCCGTTGCCGAGAAAGCCTCTGCCGAAAAAATGGCCCCCGAGAAAAAAATGGGTTCAGCACCAGCCTCCTGGCGTGATCCTCTCAGTGGCATGACCTTCGTGGAGGTGCCGGCGGGTCGCTACGAGATGGGATGCGGATCCTGGCAGGAGCAGTGCGACGCGGATGAAAAACCGGTTCATCCGGTGCGTTTGAAGAGCTTCTGGCTGGGTCAGAAGGAGGTGACCCAAGGCCAGTGGCAGGCGGTGATGGGGAGCAATCCCTCCCGCTTTACCGTATGCGGGGATGGTTGTCCGGTGGAGCAGGTCTCCTGGAACGATGCCCAGGCCTTTCTCGCCAAGCTCAATCAAGGGGGTGGGCAGTGTCGTTTCCGCCTGCCGACCGAAGCCGAGTGGGAGTACGCCTGCCGGTCGGCGGGCAAACCGGAGCGCTATTGCGGGGGGAATGGCTCGTGGTCCTTGGGCTGGGTGCGACGCAACAGCGATGGCACCACCCATCCGGTGGGGCAGAAGCAGGCCAATGGCCTGGGATTGTACGACATGAGCGGCAACGTTTGGGAGTGGACTGCCGATCGCTACGACCCGAACGGCTACGCGGAGGCGGGGCAGGAGAATCCGCCAGGAGCGGAAAAAGGGGAGAAACGGGTGATTCGGGGGGGCAGTTGGCACTACTACGCGCCGATGCAGCGTTCCACGGCCCGGCATGCCCTGGATCCGGAGTACCGCCATGGCAACGTGGGGTTGCGGATCGTGCGGCAGTGTCCGTGAGGGTGTGGGATGAGTCGCGCGGGTAGAAGCGGTAAACCGTGGGTGTGTTGCCGGGCCGGGCATCCACCCGACGTGGATGCCCGGTCAAAAAATCCAATCAATAGGGACGCTTGAGAATCGCGTTGGCGTGGGAGGAGAACCCTTCGTACTGGGCGAAGCGCAGGGCGGTATCCTTGATGTCGGCGTATCCCTGACGGCTTACCCAGCCGATGGAGGAGCGCTTGAGGAAATCGAACACCGTCACGCACGAGAAGGTCTTGGCGAATCCGCCGGTCGGCAGGATGGCGTTGACCCCCAGGGAGAAGTTGCCGATGGTGATGGGGGTGTGGGATCCCAACAGGATCTCGCCGGCATGTTTGATGCGGTTGGCCACGAAGAGCGGATCCTCGGTCATGACTTCGAGATGCTCGGGGGCGAAATCGTTGGTGAAGGCGATGGAGGCATCCAGGCTGGAGGTGAGCACCACCCCGCCGTAGTTGGTGAGCACGGTGGTGCAGAAGTCGCGGCGCTGCGCCGGCAGATCGGCGATCAGACCCGGCAGGATCTCCAACACCCGCTCGGCCAGCTTGCGATCGTGGGTGACCAGCATGGCGGTGGAATCCGGTCCGTGCTCGGCCTCGATCAACAGATCCAACGCGGCCACGAACGGATCGGCATTCTCGTCGCACAGAATGATCGATTCGCTCGGACCCGCCGGCGCGCCGACATCGATCTTGCTGTACAGCAGACGCTTGGCCGCGGAGACGTAGCTGCTGCCCGGTCCGCTGGTCTTGACCACCTTGGGCACGGTTTCGGTGCCGTAGGCCATGGCGGCGATCGCCTGGGCGCCACCGGTCTTGTAGACCTCCTTGATGCCGCATAGTTCGGCGGCGAACAGGGTGGCGTCATCGACCAGCCCGCCCGGCGCCGGAGGGGTGCAGACCATGATGTGCTCCACGCCGGCGATCTTGGCCGGCAGGCCCAGCATCAGCATCACCGAGGGGAAGGCCCCCTTGCCACGCGGCACGTAAAGGCCGATGGAGGGGATGGGGGTGATCTTCTCGCCGGCCATGATGCCGGGTTGGATCTCCTTGAACCACATCGCATCCGGCATCTGCGCCTCGTGAAAGGAGCGGATGTTGGCTGCGGAGCGACGGATCACCTCCTTGACATCCTCGGGGAGGTTGCGATGGGCCTGTTCGAACTCCGCCTCGCTGGCCTTGAGCTGAGAGGCGTGCATCTCAACCTTGTCGAACTTGGCGTTGAAGTCGATCAGGGCGGCATCCCCCTCGTTCTTGACGCGCTCGATGATTGGCGCGACCACGGGCAACAGCCTTTCGATGTCGTTCTCCGAGCGGGTCAGCAGGGCACTGATCGCTGCGGGTTGCATCTCGTCCAAGACGAACAGATTGATTTTCATGCAGCTCTCTCCATCGCGACCCGAAAGGGTCATGGGGTTGAAAATGGCGATCGAATGGCGCCTCGGGCGACCCGGATGCGTCGGACAACGGACGAAACCTCCCGCCAGTGTCCCCGAATGATGCGTCGGGTCCATCAAGGTGCCCACCCTATCTATTGAGGTTGTCCTGTTTTGTCAAGATTTCCCGCCGCTCCCCTCTCCTCCGATCCCGCCTCGGCCACGCCGCTGGGCGGGCTGTTGTTGGGGATTCTCGCCGCCCACTCGGAGGGCGTGCGCGAGTACGATCTGGTGAAACGGCTGCAAAAGGAGGGGATTCCCCCCTTTGAGGGGTGCGTGCTTTCAGATGAACTCTCCCTGTTCCGCACCCATTTTTTTCTGTTTCATCAGCTCTATCTGTTGCAAGGCCAGTTGCGGCGCGAGCGGCGCGGGGATCTGGAGATCCACTGCCTGGGCATCGTGTTGCGCCCCTGGCGGGAGGGCGATCCGGCGGCTATGGAGATCCTGGATCCGCTGCGGGATTATTATCTGGATACCACCCATCTGGAAGAGACCACCCGTGAGCAGGTGATCGGGATGTTGGCCGGATTCTGGCGGCGACTGGACCGCTGGGAGCGTCAGGATTCGGCCCGTGCCGTGCTCGGGGTGGCCAGGGAGGCCGATCCGGATGCCATCCGGCGGCGCTATCGGGAGTTGTCGCTGCTGCACCACCCGGACCGGGGCGGGGAGCCGGAGCGGTTTCGCGCCATTGCCGAGGCCGCGGAAATTCTGCTCAAAGTTCCCGCTGGCCCCTGATCCGATCGGGGCGGCGGGTTGGCCGCGTCACTCCGCCGTGGTCACCTCAAGCCGTTGACCATCGCTCGTGAACGAGACAGCCCCCTGCCGGTCGGTGCGCCAGATGCGCGCGCCCACCGCCTCCCAGCGTCGCACCACCTCGGGCTTGGGAAATCCCCACGGGTTGGTCGCCCCCACGCTGATTACCGCATGTTCGGGTCGCGTGGTTTGAACAAAGTTCGGGGTCGAGGAGGTGCGCGAGCCGTGATGCGGCACGATGAGAACGCTCACCGGACCCAGGGCGCGACGGGAGATAAGCCAGGACTCCTCCCGCGCCTCCATGTCCCCGGTCAATAGAAAGGCATGGTCGCCGTGGCGGATCTCCATGGCCTGGGATCGGTCGTTGAGGGAGGCTTTGGAGGTGGCATCCATGGGGGGGAGCATGCGGATCATCCCCGCGCCCTCCCGCAGGGCCGCCGCGCCTTGAAAGCGCACCACCGGCACCCCGCGACGGGTGGCGGTGGCCATCAACTCCTGGAACATTTCCACGGCCTCGTCCTTCTCCGACCACAGCCCAATCCAGAGGGATCCCACCGGAAAGTTGCGGATCACCCGCGCCATGCCGGCCATGTGGTCCCGTTGCGGATGGCTCAACACCACCCGTTCCAATCGTTCCACCCCATGGTGCCACAAGGCCGTGGAGATGGTGGCCTCGCCGATGTCGAAGCGGGGGTTCACCGTGCCGCCGGCATCGAACAGCGACCATCCCCCTTCCGGCATCTTGATCAGCACGGCCAGCGCCTGCCCCACGTCGAGCACGGTCATGCGCAGCGCCTGATCGGGAATCGTGCTCCTGGGCCACTGAAGGCCGAGGAGCGCCACCCCCACGAACAGCAGGCGGCGCCAGGCCCAGGGCCCGGCGTCACGGATGGCCCCCGCCACGATCAGCGCGGCCACATAGAGCGCCGCACCGGGGAGAAGGGGACCTGCCCCGCGCACCTCGGCACCGGGCCAGGTGACCACCTGTTCGATCAACCCGCGATAGATCGCCATGCTCCAGCCGGTGAGTTGGAGCAGACCATCGCCCAGCCAGCCCCAGACGGGTTGCACCACCATGGCGATCAGACCCAGTGGGGTGGAGAGTTCTCCGACCCAGGGGATCATCAGGAAATTGGCGAGCAGACCATACGGTGAGAGTCGATGGAATGCCTGCATGGTGACTGGGGCGGTGACCAGCTCGATGGCCACGGTGCTGGCCAGGGCAAAGAGGAGTTTTTCGCGCCAGTTTCGCGACGGGAGATGCGCCATGAGAGCAAGAATCACCACCACGCATAGAAACGAGAGCTGGAAACCGGCATTGAGCAGTTGCGAGGGTTGCCAGGAGAGCACCAGGATCGCGGCAAAGGTCAGGATGCGCCACGACTGGTGCTGACGGCGCAGTGCCACGGCGATCAGGAACAATCCGGTCATGATGAAGGCGCGCTGCGTGGAGACGGTCCACCCGGCCAGATAGGCGTAAACGGTGATCGGGACCAGAGAGACGAGGGCAGCGACGGGTTTCAAATCCCAGCGACGGGAGAACGGCACGATCAGGGTCAAGAGCAGGCGGACGACGTAGAATGTCGTCCCACCGATCAGGGTGAGATGCAGTCCGGAGATGGCCACCAGATGGAAGGTGCCGGAGGCGTACAGGGCATTTTGCAGCGCGCTGTCCAGATGGCCGCGTTTGCCGACCAGCAGCGCTTCGGTCAGCCCCCGTTGCGACTCGGGCAGGGTGGCGCCGATCCACGCGGCGATGCGTTGGCGCTGCCGGTTCCAGAACCAGGTATCCGTGGCGCCGATCTTCTCGATGGCACCGGTCGCCGAGCCGGTGGCGACGATGGTGTTTTCGAGCAGATAATTCCGATAGTCGAAAGCGCCCGGATTGCGCGCGCCGTTCATGGGATGAAAGCGGGCGGTCAATCGAATCCGGTCACCGGGGTGGACGTCGCTCTTGTGCCGATAGAGCGAGATCCGCGCCAACCCCTTCGGCTGCCAATTCTCACCGACCACCGCGTCGAGGAGCAGCACGGTGGCGTCATCCCGGTCGTCCCGATCGGCCACGACGGCTTCGAGTGTGATCTGGTGTTTGGGGGTGTCGGGCAAGGGAGCCGGATCGGGCAGACGGGAGCCGATCACCACGATGCCACCCCAGAGCAGGCCGGAGAACAGGGGGAGAACAACCGCCATGCGCGCATCAAACCGTGACCAGGTGGCCGCGCAAGCGGGCAGAAGGGCGATGGCGATCAGGGCCTGGCGGTGTTCTCCGACGCTGGGGAGCCCGATCAGGATGCCGAGGATCATCCAGGCCAGAAAGAGGGCCGGCGTGCCGATGGGGGTAGAGAGCGTGGGTCGTGTCGGGCGGGGTGGAAGGTGACGCGATGGACGGGGTGCGGAGGTCTTCTCGAAGCTGGGGAGCCGGTTGCGCCAGTCGAACATCCACGAATCCTCATCCGGATGATCCGGATCGTTTTAGGATTGGAGCTTGAAAGGTGTGCCAGGAACGCGCCCAAGGGCGCGCCACTGGCCTGTCAGCTCACTTTACATGCGGATGCGAATGGGGTCAAACCGCCTCGAGGGCCAACTCCCGTCCGTCGGGGAGGCTCTCCATGAAGGCCTTGAGCTTCTCCAGGGCCCGTTTTTCGATCTGGCGCACCCGTTCGCGGCTGATGGAGAGGGTGTTGGAGAGGGTTTCGAGGGTTTGCTGCCGCTCGGAGAGGAACCGTTCGGTGATGATCATCCGTTCGCGGGGATTGAGCTGGTTCAACCCCTGGCGCAGCATCGCGTGCAACCGCCCTTGCTGTTCGTGGGCGATGAACTGATGCTCCTGGTTGGGGCGCCGGTCCGGGATCAGGTCGATGATCTCCCCATCCTCCTCGAGGATGGTTTGGTTGAGCGAGGTGTCGGAACCGCTCATGCGGCCATCCATCTCCAGAATGGTGGCCGGATCGGTACCGAATTTTCGGGCCAACTCCTCGGCCTCCTCCCAGTTCAGGGGGAGGGAGGAGTCCTTGGCCTGGCGCAGCTTGAAGAAGAGCTGTCTCTTGAGTTGGGTGGTGGCGATCTTGACCATGCGCCAGGAGTTGAGGATGAATTCGTGGATCGAGGCGCGGATCCACCACACCGCATAGCTGGAGAGACGATTGCCCAGGGTGGGATCGAATTTTTTTACGGCATGCATCAACCCCACGGTCCCTTCCTGGACCAGATCGGGCAGGTTCAGATGGTAGTTGCCGTATTCGCGGGCGATCTTGAGCACCAGGCGCAGATAGGCGTGCACCAGTTGATGGGCCGCGTTCAGATCGTTGTCGCGTTTGAAACGGGTGGCCAGATCCATCTCCTCCTCGGCGGTGAGGATCGGGGCCTGGAAAGCGTGGCGCACGAAGTGGCGGAAGCCGCTTCCATCATCGGCGTGGATCGACGTTTGGGCGTGGTGCAAGGCAACGGGATAGGCGGTCATGCTCAACTCTCCGAATGATTCCATGGAAAGAGGTATCGGTTGCTCTACTCGTTGGATATATCCATGCGTGGCGAAGTTTCAAGAGGTGGGGTGAATTTTTTTTCGTGGCAATCACCACAGCTCACGGTGTGGATCAGGGGTGGACGCGGGATTTCCGAGCTTGGCGCTTGCGATTATGATAGAATATTCTGGCTTGGGATTCAATCGTGTACAATCGGATTGGAAATGTGGACGGGAATACCGGAATGAGGAGATCGAGATGGATGCCAGCGCCATGGCTCTTGAGGCCCAAGCATGCAAACTGAGTCCCTTGGCACGCCTGAAACTGGTGGATGCCCTTTTGAACAGCCTGGACGAATCGGATCGGGAGACGGATCGGTTGTGGTCGATAGAAGCTGAGGGGCGACTGGCGGCCTTTCAGCGGGGGGAGATGCAAGCGATCCCTTTGGATGATGTCCTGGCCAGATACCGATGATTCGCTTTTCTTGTATCCGCCCAGAACGAACTCGATGAAGCGGTGGAGTTCTACGAGGGCGTGTCCAGTGGTCTTGGCCGAGCGTTCCTGGCCGAAGTGTTGGCGGCTTTGGAACTGGTGCGGCGTTACCCGGCAGCCTGGAATCCCTTAAGCGCCAACACCAGACGATGCCGTCTTCGGCGTTTCCCTTATGGTCTGATATACCATGAAGATGGATCGGATATCCTGATCGTTGCCGTGGCACATCTTCACCGACGCCCCGAATACTGGCGCGATCGTTTGTGAAGAGGGCCTTGACGCGGTTTCCACGACAAAAAGGCACGACCCAAAATGCGATCGTGCCTTCAAAAAACGTCAGGTGAGAAAAACTGGTCGGGACGAGAGGATTTGAACCTCCGGCCCCAAGCGCCCCATGCTTGTGCGCTACCAGGCTGCGCCACGCCCCGAAACCAGAAGCCCGGTACTCTATACTGTTTATTGGCCGCTTGTCCAGGAAAAAACGCGAGCTTTCGGTGGAGGCGGGTCAGCGGCCCGCGAGAAAGGCCAAAAAAACCAGCATTCCGAACCACTTGTTGGCCACGAAGGCGCGCATCAGGGCCAGGTTTTCCTGGTCGCGGATCGAGATGATCTGCCAGATCGCATGCAGCAGGGCGGCCAGCAGAAACAGAAAATAGCCCCAGTCCATTCCGAGTCGCAATCCCACCTCGACCAGCAGGCCGAGGGAGACGACGAACAGAAGCCCGGTTGCCGCGATGGCATATCGGCCAAAAAAGAGGGCCGTGGAGTTGACGCCGATTTTCCGGTCATCCTCCTGGTCCATCATCGCGTAGATGGTGTCAAAGGCGATGGTCCAGCTCATGGCGGCCCCGAACAACAGCCAGGTGGTGGGCTCCAGGCTTTGGGCCACCGTCGCCCAGGCGATCGGCACCCCCCAGGCAAAGGCGATGCCCAGGTAGAGTTGGGGGACCGGGATGAACCGTTTGGCAAAGGGGTAGGTAACCGCGAGCAGCGCGCCGACGAAACAGAGCTGCAACGCCTGGATGGGCAGGGTGAGTCCCAGCAGGAGGGCGATGAGCAGGAGGGCGAAGAGCAACCGTTTGGCGATGGTCGGGGTGACCCGTCGGGCGGCCAGGGGACGGTTGCGGGTGCGGGCGACCATGGGATCGATGTCGCG
The DNA here is from genome assembly GCA_015231775.1 of Magnetococcales bacterium. Taxonomy (GTDB): domain Bacteria; phylum Pseudomonadota; class Magnetococcia; order Magnetococcales; family Magnetaquicoccaceae; genus Magnetaquiglobus. The sequence continues at coordinate 8,182 of JADGAY010000098.1, forward strand.
ATCGGCCAGGTCGTTGGCGACACAGCCGGCGGAGCGCATCACGAAGGCCCCCAGTGCGAAGACGACCAGCCAGCCCAGGTGAATCGCGCCGGCGCCGGCGGCGACCACCCCCCACAAGGCCGGCCAGAGCAGCAGCCAGGTGCCGATGGGGCGATCCACGCGCATCAGGAGCAGAGATTCACGCATCCACGGTTTGGGCAGGCGGGCGATCAGACGATTCATCGGGAGAGATCCGTCAGGAAAAGCTCCAGGATGCGACCGCGCGGCTGGCCGGCCACCAGGAACAGGGAGCGACGCAGGATGAAGGGTTGACCGGGATCGCGACCGATCCGTTCGGCCAGGACCGGAGCGCGACAGGCGGCCAGTTGCAGATGACGCCGTTCCACCTGTTCGTCCCTGGCCAGAAACAGGGAGCCCAGGGGTTGATCCCCCACCTCGATGGCCTGTTGGATGCGCGGATCCATGCCGGCCAGGGAGAGCCGCGAGTGGGCGAAGACCATCTCCACATCCCCGAGACGCAGCCAGGCGGCGCGGATCAGGATGGGTTCGGATTCGGTGGTGGCGAGCCAGGCGGGATCCCAGGGTTCGTGCGTTGCGGATTCCGCCGGGGATTGGCTCTGCTCCTCCAGGCGTACCCGGGACGGCAGACCGGTCAGATTCTCCAGCCGACGGGTCAACGAGTCGGTGCTGGCGAGAAGCTCCCGGTAGCGTGGGGCGACCACCAGATCACCCAGTTCAGGGAACGGATCGGGCGGATACCAGGGCGTCAGCGGCAGAAGTGGAAAGGGCAATGACATGGAATCACGTTCGATCGGCAAGAATCCGCGACAATCCTGGTGGATGAGACCCGCGATGCGTGGTAGTTTAACCCTTTGGGGTGTTTCATCGTCCCAGTAGTGGCCTCCTGCTTGTGGAAGCACAACGGCAAACTGGGCATGATGAGGGGAGAACGCCCTCACCCCCCGACCGTGAAACGCCCTGACGGGAGTTCCACGGTAAACTGGCATGATGGGGGGAGAGCCCCCTCACCCCCCGACCGTGGACCGCCCTGACGGGAGTTCCACGGTAAAAGGTATCTCGGAATGCGTCCGTGGGCAATGTGTCCTCGGCGGAATCGATCCCAATAAACGCGATTTTTTTATAAGACCATGATCCCGCGACTGTTCGTTCCACACTCTCCGCGCATCGGCGAACCACTGGCCCTCGATGACGCCGAGCGGCACCGTTTGCTCCGCACCCTGCGATTGACCCGTGGCGACACGGTGATCCTCTTTAGCGGCGAACCCGGCGAGTGGCGTGCCACCATCGTCGATACCGGTCCCGTGTTGCGGGTGGAACCGGTTGCGTTCGTGGCCGCGGAGAAGGACTCGCCGTTGCGCGTGACCCTGATTCTCGGTTTGACCAAGAGTGGCGCGATTGAATTGGCGGTGCAGAAAGCGGTCGAGGCCGGGGTGGATCGTCTGATCCCCCTGATCAGCCGGTATGGGGTGTGCCGTCCGGACGCGCGGCAGAGCGACAACAAATCCCGTCGTCTCAAGCGCATCGCCATCGAGGCGGCCCAGCAGTGCGGACGCACCCGCGTGCCTGAACTGCTCGATCCGGTGGGGTGGTCGGAGCTGCCCCCCTTGCTCACCCCCGATCCGCGTCTGCTCTTTTGGGAGGCCGCCGGCGACCAGGGGGCGCGGCTGCGGGCACTGCCCCATCCGGGTGCGGGGGTGACCCTCTTGATCGGACCCGAGGGGGGATTGACCGCCGAGGAGGTGCGTCTGGCCCGGGAGGAGCTGGGGTTCGTCACCGTCTCTCTTGGCCCGCGGGTGCTGCGCGCCGAAACCGCCGCCATGGCCACGGTGGTCGCCTGTCAGGTGTTGTGGGGGGACATGGGATGATCGATCGCAAACGGCTGATCATCGCCGGGATCGTGGCCGCATTGTTCATCGTGGCCCTGGCCCGTACCCTGATTGGCCCCTCCCCGCGGGGCATCCAGACCGATACCCGGCTGTTGATGGGTACCCTGGTCACCATCTCCGTGTGGGGGGTGGAGAAGGGACGGGCGCAACCGGCCATGAATGCCGCTTTCGAGGAGATGGCGCGCATCGAGGCCCGGATGAGCCGTTTCGTGGCCACCAGCGAGGTCGCCAGCCTGAACGCGGCGGAACGGGGCACCTGGCAACCCCTCTCCGAAGAGTTGGAGCGGGTCATGACCCTGGGCATGGAGATCGACGGACTCTCGGGTGGCGCGTTTGATATCGGCTTGGGACCGCTGTCGGATCTGTGGGGCTTCTCCCGCGAACCGCCGCCCGAAACCCCGCCCGAACCACGGGATATCCGAAAATGGCTCGAATTCCGCTCTGCCCGGACCGGTCCGGGCATCGAGATCAGTGAACACCGCCTGCGGCTGGCCAACGCATCGGTTGGGTTGGATCTGGGCGGGATCGCCAAGGGGTATGCCGTGGATCGGGCCATGGAGATCCTGGAAAGGGAAGGGGTTGCCCATGCGCTGATCAATGCCGGCGGCGACATGCGTATCGCCGGCAGCAAGGGTGGAAAGCCCTGGCACATCGGTCTGCGCGATCCCAGGCAGGCCGACGGCGTGGTGGCGGTGATGGATCTCAAGGGCTCCGTCGCCATCTCCACCTCCGGTGACTACGAACGGTTCTTCATCCACCAAGGGGTGCGCCATCACCACATCCTCGATCCCGCCACCGGTCATTCAGCCCGATCCGGGTTGATGTCGGTGTCGATCCAGGCCCCCGGCTCGTTTCTGGCCGACGCCCTGAGCACCGCCCTGTTCGTGCTCGGCGAGACCAAGGGTCTGGCCTTGCTGGAAAAATTCCCGAACAGCGCGGCCCTTCTGATCCGGGAGGACGGCAGTCGCATCCAGACCCCCGGTTTCATCGCCGTCGCGCCGCCATGAGGCCGCTCGCCCTGTTGCTGCGCGCCTCGACACCCGCCGATCGCTGGCTGATGGGGGGGAGCGCCGTGGCGATCCTGACGGGCGCGCTGTTCTCCGTGACCACGCCGGGAAAGATCGCCATGGTCTCGCGGGATAATCGACCCATTCTGCGGCTGGCCCTCGACAGGGATTCGCAACACGAGGTGGCCGGACGTCTGGGACCGGTGGTGGTGCAGGTCGAGGGGGGACGGGTGCGTCTGTTGGAGCATCGCAGCCCGCGGATGATCGGCACCCGCGTCGGTTGGATCCAGGGAGCGGGACGGGCCATCGCCTGCGTGCCATGCGGCATCGTGATCCGCGTCGAGGGTGGGGAGCGTTCGGATGGAGATGCCGGGGGGTTCGACGCCGTGAGCGAATGACCCGGTTTTGGGCCCGCGTGCAGCCTTGGGGACGCAAGGTGTTGAACGGACGCCTGATGTGGGATATACTGAGGGGATTTTGTCATTCGTCGTCTCGCGGATCCGTTTCGTTCCGGATGTTCGGACCCGATGACCCGTCGAGACCTGTCAAACAAGGAAACCAATCGTGCTTGATCTGTTGCGCAACATCGCCATCATCGCCCACGTGGATCATGGCAAAACCACGCTGGTCGATAAACTGCTCCAGCAATCCGGAACCCTCGCCCAGCGCGGGGAGGTCCAGGAGCGCGTCATGGACTCCAATGATCTGGAGAAGGAGCGTGGCATCACCATCCTGGCCAAGAACACCGCCATCCAGTGGCGCGAGTTCCGCATCAACATCGTCGATACCCCTGGCCATGCCGATTTCGGCGGCGAGGTGGAACGGGTGCTCTCCATGGTCGATTCGG
>JADGAY010000099.1 GCA_015231775.1 Magnetococcales bacterium
AACCGGGCGCCCCGTCCTTCAAAATCGCCATGGGTCACCTGTACTGCTGGCACGAGGTGCTCTTCTGTCGGCTGCTGGACGCTTGTCTGCAAGGTCAGGCGGCCGCACTCGCCGCGCTGTGGCAAACGGCCACACCCTGGCGCCCGACCGCTTGTATTCCAGACAAACCGTGATACCATAGGCCCACTGGAGGTCGTTATGCCACACAAAGGAGGTGCTCCGATGACGAAGTAAAGGAGGTGATGCACAATGGACGCATTTACTCCGACTCGTCATCGGACTCGACGTTTCAAACGCCCGATCTCTCGCACTGAATGGCGCAAAAAGATCGTCGGCAAGAAACGGACCCGGCACGGCGGCCGCGGTCGCAAGTACGGCATGAAAGGCCGTCGCAACCAAAACCGTCGCTGAGTCACCCACGAACCCCCGTCAGGCCCGGCCGCCTTTCGGGGGTTTCGTGCGTCTTGTGCCGCCACGGGGGCTTGACAGGGCAGACTTCCGTGCTAGGCTGCAGATATGGAATCGCTTGGTATCAACGAAATACTGTATCTATTGTTGGTAGCCCTTGTGTTTACCTTATTGGGCATCATCTGGCTCACACAACCGGGAGGGCGCGAATGATTCGGCCATCAAGTCTCAACGGGACGCCATCGTGGGTCCGTGACATCAGCCCGCCAGTCTGGATCTGGATCGCCGCCGTGGCGGCCTTTTTGGTCTACGTCGGCTTTGGTGTCGCATGAAGCATTTCATCGACCACAAATCCGTCAAGGTCCGCGGCACGTTCTTCAAGTATGAGTCGTCGCACGACGGACGTGGTCGCTTTACCCTGTCGATGCAGCGTGAGACGCCGAAAGCGCACCATTATCACCGTCACGATCTTGAGCTGTCGATTTCGGACGTTCGATGCGCGATTCGCGCCTTGCGGCAGTTCATCAAAGCCGAACGGACACGCATTGCTGACTTAAGTAATTACGCGGGGGTAGACAATGACTGACGCGGGGTGGGCGGAGCGGAAGATATTCAATGGGCATGACGTGCTGGATATGATCAGGCGTGAATGCTCAGGGATAGGTGGGCAATACCAATGGGCCACGAAACACCACATTTCACCGGCCTACCTGAGCGATGTACTGAGGGGGAAGCGTAACATAGGGCCCGCAATACTCAGAGCCTTAGGAATGACAGCCGTGACGTATTACAAGAAGTGGGGTACTTAACCGCGCTCCAGCGTGGCAGGGGAGGGAAGGGGTGAGATGGCCAGGAAAATGTATAACCCAAAGTGCTTTCCGTGCTGTGCCTGCGGAAGACTGCATGACCCTAGGCGCATGTCTTGGGTTAAGCAGCCAAAATCCAAGCGGCTTGTACGAGCCTGCCAGGATTGCTACGTCCAGCACATGAATATCGTGGGGGTGCGCTAACCACCACAGAAAGGGGCTGGGGATGATTGAGTACACTGACGAGCAGCATGATAGCCTGATTCGAGGGCATCGCAAGCAATTGCGCGACGCGCAGGCCACGGTGGAGGCGTTGCAGCGGGAGAATGAGTGCAAGGATACGCTGATTGAAACCTTGCACGCACAAGTCAATGCCGAGCGGGAGAAGCATCACGAGTACCAAGTGTTTGCCGTTGGCAAGGTTGCGGAATATGAAGCCGCGAAGCAGGCGTTACTAGAAGTTGGCATACCGGAACAGCATGAAATCGGAGGACAGCTTGTAGGGCTGGGCCTATATGGGCGCATCAAGGACTTAGCTGCACAACTCACGCAGCTCCAGGCGCTGGTGCGGGCGCTTTTAGGTTCAAATGAAAAGACGTATACGGTTGCATATTACAACTTATACCACTACTTCCATCGCGCCACCCTGGACGCCACGACGCCAGCAACGGATACATCAATCATTGGGAAGCGCGAACCGCCGTCACAGTGGAACCAGAACGCGCAAGTGCGTGGTGATATAAGCTGAAGGGAGGCGACGGTGAGTGAGGTTCCAAAGCTAAAGAGTGCCTTCCATGAAGAGTTGCTTGAGCTTGAACTGCAAGCCCTCCGCGACGAGCGGGACCGGCTGGCGAAGGCGTTACAGCCATTCGCCGAGCGATGGGAATATTTCGAGCGCACAAAGCATCCGTCAGGCGGGGAGTGGCCTGAAGATTTGGAGTATGCCGACGATGAGCCAAGCACGATCTACTTAGGACAGCTTAAAGCAGCCAAAGCCGCCTTGACGCCAGCGGGGGGAGGGCAACAGTCATGAGCTTTGACTGGTCAACTTTCTGGCTCATCATGTTTTTGGGCAACGTGGTTTCGACCCACTGGTTCATATTCCACGAGCGTTACTCAGGTGCGGCCATATCTATCCTCATGGCGCTATTTTTTATGGGCAAGTATTTTATGGTGACACGGTGACCACGCCAGCGGGCCAGCGGCTCACCCCAAACGAGGCGACGGCATGAGCTGGCGTATAGGCCCATGGCGAGAGAATTTTATTCTCAAGGAGCGGTTAGCCCATCACGAGAGGTGGTTGGAGCAAGCTAAGGCTAATGCCGACTTCTGGAAAGCCGAGTGGGGCCAGATGTATAGGGCGCTCATGGCCTCACAGAAAGGTTGTGTACGGTTACGAAGAAGGCTGAACAAGCTATTACAGCGGAACAACGAGGCGACGGAATGATGCTATGGCTTGCGTGGATATGGTTTTTCGTAGGTCTGTATTTTCACATACAGAAGCGTGATCGAGATGCGTATTATTGGTGGATATTAGCGTTAATGGCTAAACCATGAGGCGACGGAATGAACGACGTGTGGCGGCGTGGAAGGACACGCTCATAGTAGTGCGCAAGCCAAAGCGTGCAAGCTATTGCAGCCCGAAAAGGTGAGCCGGAACGATTGCCGCTGGTTGGACGGCCAAGGATATGGGGTGGCTCCCGTATTGCAACCGACAACTATGAATCTCATCCGGAAGCCGGTATCAAGCCCGGCCCACACGTCATAAACATAACAACGAGGCGACATGATGGCGGAACGGCGGTTACCAAAACAGAGATTTAAGCTAGGGCAACGTGTGTATTTATCAAAGGCGTGGTATGAGCACAACCGACAAGGCAGGCCTGAGCGCAGTTCCATGGGCGTTGTGGTCGGGCTGTATGCACTCGATCCGCTCACAGTGAAGGTGCTGATTGATGGGCGCAAAACGCCGTCTTTATGGCACGCAGATTTCTGGTCAACCAAGAAGGTGAAAACATGGCACCCCAAGACGACCTGACCGCCGAGCGGGCGGCGAAGTTAGCGGCATTTGAACTGGTCAAGAAGCTGACCGACAACGCAGGCATGGACCCGAACGACCGATGGGATAAGGTCAACCTGCTGCTGGCGTACCGGCAGACCGCTCGCCAGGGGGCGCTGCGAGAGGCGGAGAAGGTGTGTCGTGATAGAGCTGTACTGCTAGAGCCAAGCAGCAAGCGTTGGGAGCTGAACATGGTTAGTAAGGCCAAAAGCGACGAAGCGAATGATCTTGCCGATAAGCTGGACCGACTCGCCAGCGAGGGGGGATGAGATGACACCAACATTCGCACGTCTTCTGCTGTGGTTCCTCGCCGGCATCGCGATCGGCGGCTGTGCCGAACGAGAGCACCGTGTGTCCATCTATTCTGGCTACGCATCTGTGACGCCTACTTGGGACTACGACCACAGCAAAGCCTTCGAACACGCCCTCGAACGCGCCATGGAACGCGCCCTCGAACTCGAAGAACAACGCCGCCAACGACTCCGTGAACAAATCTAACCCTAAGGAGGACTACGTATGGATCCATTGATCGACCAACTGTGCCAACCGGCCGCCACGTCAACCCCACAAGTCCAACTCGTCAAATCGCGGGGCCAGTCGACCGACATCCTCGCCAAAGCGCGTGCTGTCTCGTACGAAAAGTACAAAGGCGGCTGCACCGTCATCGTCAGTCGCGCCACCGTCGAAAACCTCCGCCGCCTCTTCGGCCCGAAACTCAAAGCTCGCCACCTGCGTGAATTTCTCGACGACCTGGCCACCGGCCAGTACAAAATCACCCGCGTCAAGCCCAAGCCCGCACCAGTCATCCAGCTCATGCCGTCGGCGACCACCCCCGGTCCCGTCTGGTCCCTGAAGCAAGCCGCCGTCGAACTCGGCGTGACGTACCCCTGCCTCCTCTACCGCGTCCAGCACGGCCTCATTGCCTCCATCGCCAAAGGCAAACGCCGCCTCATCGCCAACGACGAGATGCTCCGTCTCAAGCGCGTCGGTCTTCGCTAACACCTACTGCCCCCGGCCGCCCGGGGGCACCTCAGGGCGTCTACGTACACCGCTTGCACCCCCGCCCCCACTCTGCTATCGTACGTACATTCGACACAGGGCTTCCACGTACACCACCCTGTGCCCACGACTTGACAACCGCCCGCACTTGCGCTAGGAGTCATACGTATGATGATGCCACCGCCGGGGATGCCTCCTGGACCTCCTGCTGGCCCGCCGCCCGGCGGACCTCCTGGCATGCCGCCTGGCGGCCTCCCGCCTGGAATGGGCGCTCCTCCAATGCCGCAACCCCCAGCCGCCTCAGGCGGCGACTCCGACACCACCTTCGCCACCGGCATGCTCGCCGGCCTCGGCTTGCGTGAACTCAGCCAGGTGCTGGGTCTGTCCCGCAAAGGCCAGAAGAACCAACAAGCCGGCATGGCCCCGATGGCTGGCATGGTCCCGGGCGCCGCCGACATGCTCAACGGCCAACTCGGTGACATCGACAAACTTATCATGCTTTCAAAGCTGCAAGCCCAACAGGGCTCCGCAGCCGGACCTGCTGGTATGCCTGGCGCCGCTCCTGGTCCGCCGCCTCCCGGACCTCCGCCCGGCCCATCGCCGTTGAACTCCCCAGCGCCGATGTCTGCGCTTGCGGCAGCCCAGCCTCCAACGGGTCCGGCCCCTATGGGTCCACCTCCTGGCGGCCCTCCGATCGCCGGTGGTGGCGTCGTCCCGATGCTCCTCAAGCAAATGATGGGCCAAGCCGGAGGCATGGTTTAATGCGCGGCATACTCGCCAATCCACGTTCCAGCTTGCTCAAAGATTCCACCTTGCGCCAGTCGATCCGCCAGCGTCAGCTGACGGGCCGCCTGTCCGCACGACAGCGTCCAATGCGGCTCTTGACGCGGTCGTCTGCCCGTTACCTGAGCCGCTAACCACCCGGAGGATCTCATGGCGAAACCGTCATCGAACGTTACGACCGAAAAGCGCGGCATGCCGACCAGCAAGGAAGGCTTGTTCAAAGGCTCTCCCCTGCGGTCCAGCATGGACAGCGTGTCCACCAAACGGACCAACCGCCCCAAGGAGTAGTTCATGTCGGACGGCAGTTACGAACACGACGATGACGAGGCAGACGACTCGTCGCTTCCGGTGGTTGACGGCCTGACCGATACGGCCGCCACAACCGCCGGCTTGCCCAGTCGATTGACCGAACTGCTGGCCCAACGTCCCGGAGGCAGTATGGGCGACACGGCACGCGCCGTCACTGCCTTGGAGGACGCCATTCGCCGGGAATCAAGCGATACGTTGCGGTCCCGTCTGTCCGCAGCCCGCGCCATGATTCTCGGTCTTCCGCTCGCAGACTGACCGCCATCGGCGTGCCCCGATGATACCGGCAGCCAAAGGACACCATGGCCGACAAAGTTGACAAAGTTGATAAAAAAGATCTCCTCTTCGGGAAGTACGAAACGATGGAGGAGGCCGAAAAGGGTATCGCCGAGCTGCACAAGAAGTTCGGTGACCAAAGCAAGCAGTTGGGCGAATTGCGCAAGCAAGCCGAAGCACAGCAGGCCTACTTGCAGCAAGCGACGCCGATCCTGCAGTGGTATCAGCAGAATTACCAGGGCATCCAGCAGATGATGAGCCAACCCGCGCAACGTCAAGCCCAGCCGCAAGCGCAAGCCTACGGCTACACCGGCCAGCCCGGCGCCTACCCAGGCGCCGCTTACAGCCACGCACAGGGACAACCGGCCAACGGCCAGGCCGCCGGTGCGCAGGCTGCCCTCATGAATCTGCTCACGCCCGAGGAACAACGTGCGCTCGCCGAACAAGTCAGTCGCCAAGTCCAGGAAACGGCCATCGCCCCCTGGCAGCAACAGTTCGGCAAGCAGGTCGAAACCGCCTTGCTGGGCCGGGCCAAGCAGGTCGAAGACGCCTTGCTCAATCACCAGAAGTCCTTCAGCGACGTCCTCTGGAAGACGCTCGAACGCGCGCTGCCGGCCGACAAAATCGCCGAAATGCGCGACTGGCATACCGAAGCGTTGAAGTACGCCGATCCGCGCAACATCGATCCCATGGAAGTCGCCAACCAGCAACTCGAGATGCGAAAGAAGCTGGCCGACTACGAAGCCCGTACCAAGGAATACGAGACGAAAATCGCCGAGCGCGAGAAACAGGACGCCGCCATGTTGACCGGCACCCGGCCGTTCACGTTGTCGACGTCCACCAAAGCCGATGCCCCGCCTCCGTCACGCGAAGATCGCATGGGCAGCGTCCTGCAGACCATTAAGTCCGAACACGGGACTGAAGGGGTGCAGTCGTTGTTCAACGGTCGGTAACGTGACGTCCGTGCGGGCATCACAGTAACCAAGGAGCATTCACATGGCATTGCCCACACGGACGCAAGTGCAAAACACCTTCTATTCGGCGACGGCGGAATCTCGCCGCAAAGACCTGATCGACGGGTTCTTCAAGTCGGCTCCGCTCATCGCGCGGCTGTACAAGAAGAACTCCGTCAAGGTCAAAGGCGGCACCGAGATCCGTGTGTCGCACATCTACGCCGGCTTCCCGGCGCAGTCGTACGGACGCGGCACCGAGTTCGATACGACCAGCCGTGAATTCGCCACCACGTTGATCTTCGACTGGAAGTACCTGTACGCCCCGGTCAACCTCGACGTGATCGACATCGACCTGAACGACAGCCCCGAGGCCGTCTTCGACTTGGTCGACAGCGCGATGGAAAATGGTGAGTTGTCCCTCGTGGACGAAATGGGCACCCAGATCTTCGGCGACGGCTCCGGGAACGGCGGTCGCGACCTCGACGGTCTGGCCAATGCCATCAGCCGATCCACCAGCGTGTCCTACGGCGGACTCACCCGCTCGACCACGCAGACCGACCCCGGCTACAGCATCCTGGCGGCTGCCGAAGACACGACCGGCGGTGTGCTCTCCTTCGCCACGCTGAACACCAACTTCGGCGCCGCGGTGCAAGGCCGGATCAAGCCCGACCTGCTCGTGACCACGCAGGCGATCTGGAACACCATCTGGGAACGGTCGCAACCGTCCGAGCGCAACACCTCCGGTGATCTGCGCGAGATCGGCTACGAGACGGTCCGCTTCAACAGCGCGATCGTCACCGTCGACAGCCACGTCCCGACGGGCTACCTCTACGGCCTGAACACGGACTACTTCGAATTCTATGTTCACCCGAAGTGGGATTTCCGCTTCCGGGGTTTCATGGAACCGACGAACCAACAGAAGCAGATCGGCCAGCTCATCACCTGGTGCAACCTGGTGTGCCGCGCGCCGCGCTTCCAGTTCGTCATGACCGGCATCACAGGGTAATTGATGGCGCACGAACGCTACCGCAACCTCATCCGTGAACTGGCGATCTCGGAGGCCCAAGTACAAGGCCTCCGGGACGACCGGACTTTCTTTGTCGACGGGATCCCGCCTGATTGGGGCACCTGCGACCAAGGCGGATGCTATGCGGTGGCGATGTACGTCAGTCGAGCCGCCTTGGAGCAACGTGCCGGCCGTATCACCATCATCCGTGGTGCGACGCATCGGCACGAGTTCGACGTGGCCAAGTTGATACAACACGCCAAACGGGTAAACGGCGGGCGACTGCCGACACCTCGCGGCGGTCACAGTCACTTGGCCACCGTCAAACACGCCGCCCTGGGCAATTTCGTCGAATCGCGTGGTCTTGTGATTCCCGTGTCCGCCTCCCTCACCTCAACGGCTGTTTCCAGCAACCCTGGCAGCCAAAAGGAGTCTCAGCATGTCTAGTTCAACTGATTTCTTCTTCCGCGTCGGGAATCTGTCCGGCATGGGGTCGAATGACCTCGGCGGCAATGACACCGCGCCGCAGATGGAACCCGGGACCATCAGCTGGGTGCGCGATGCCTTCGGCTACCGGCTCGTCCGGTACTGCAAGAACGTTCACGCCTCCGCCGCCTTGGCGCTCGGCAGTCTGCAAGCCATCGTCTCCGATGGAGCCAACGTCGTCACTACCACGGTGTCGAACATCACCTCCGGCAGCACCACGCATGCCATTACGTCCGGCCTGACCGCCGGCCGTCACGACGGCATGATCTGCTTCGTTTTGGACAGCGCCCAAGGCACCGGTATTGCGCCTGAAGGCGAAGCGTCCATCGTCGACAAGAACAGCGCCACTCGCATCGATTTTGCCAAGCAGTACCCGTTCAGCACGGCGTTGGCCGCCAACGACGACCTCGAGTTGATCGGCACCTACCAGGCCGAAGCCGCCGCAGACGGCGACGAAGCCTGGACGATCCACGGTGTGGTCGTCGGTCGTAACGGCATCGACGCCGGCAAGTACGGCTGGATCCAGCTCGAAGGTGTCACCATGGCGAATGGCGGCACCAATGCCATCACCGAAGGTGACCCGGTGGTCGCCGGCGCAGCCATCGTCGACGCTTTCGGCTCCGACGGCCAAGAACTCTGGGTCGGTATCGCGATGGCGAGCGGCAGCACCGACGAGGTGACGCCCCGTATTCCCGTCCGCATGAAGCTCTTGACCTGCGCAGGCCCCGGCGGTTCACCGTAGTCGGTGGCCGTCGTCGACCTTTTAACCTGACGCAAGGAGCAGACCATGGGATTGACCATCACACGGACCGGCGATTGGACCGGCGTCTTCGGCAACTTGCGATACGCCCGCGTCACGATCGCCTTCGACAGTTCATACCCGACCGGCGGCGAGTCACTGACGCCCGCCGACCTCGGGATGAAAACCATCGATCTGATCCAGATCCACAACAAGTCTGGATTGATCTTTGAGTACGACTATACGAACAAAAAGGTTCTTGCGTACTCGCAGGGCGTGAGCGTTGGCGCTGCCGGCGCCGCCACAATGGACGACTTTCCGGTGGATGCTGGTCCCGGAGCCAGTACCATCAGCGTCAGTCTGACCAATAGCGGCGGGTCGGCAACACACAACTTCGGCGCCCTGAAGCAAGTGCCCGATACGAACGATCTGTCAACCATCACAGGCGTTCGCGTCTTCGCCATCGGCGTGTAAGCCGGAAAATGTGCCGCCAGGTCCGCACGCCTGGCGGCCATTCCCGCTCCGCAACCCAGCCGCAAAGGACACACCATGCTTGACATCGCCCGACCCACAGACAGCGTCGTCCTCGTTGCCGGCGTCACCACAAACACCACATCGCCAACGGTTCGCGGTCGTGTCGGCTACAAAACATTCTGGGCCGAAGTCGTCGGGACCGGGGCTGTAACAGCGACGGTCGCTATCTACGGCTGCCGTACGATCCAAAATGCCAACGGCGTCCTCGTCGCCACCATTACCCTGTCTGACACGACCCGCGACCAAGACGCGGCCACGACCAGTACTGCTGTCTATCCGTATTATTACGTTACCACTACGAATGTCACCGGCACCGACGCTACCGTCCGCGTGGAGGTATTTTTATAATGTACACTCTCTACTCCGTACTCCTTACATTGATGCTGTTCCTCGCTCCAGCCCAAAGCTGGGCGGCTGGCACGATCGAAGCCGGCGGTGGCGGTAGTAGCGGCGGCGGCGGGGGCGATGCGTCTGCCGCGAACCAGACCACCATCATCGGGCATGTCGATGGGATCGAGGGGTTGATTGGCACGACCAATACCAATACCGGGACGGTGGCCTCAGCCGTTCAGACTGAAGATGCCGCCCATTCATCCGGCGAAAAAGGGATCATGCTGCTGGGCGTGCGGAACGATTCCGGCGCCACCACCCTGAGCGATACGAACGGCGACTACACGCCGCTGGCCGTAGACAGCTTGGGGCGCTTGTTCATTGTCCAAACCTCGATTGCGCCTGGGACTGCGGCAGGCCACCTCGGGAAAGCCGAAGATGCGGCACACGGCTCCGGGGACACCGGCGTGATGGCGCTCTGCGTTCGCCGCGATACGGCTGCCACATCGGCGACCACGGACGGCGATTACAACCCCTGCGCCACAGATGCGAGCGGTCGGTTGCATACCACCAACCCCGCCATTGAAAGCACGCGCATGCGTGTGACCATGTACGACTCATCTGGGGCCGAGGTCGTCGTCCCAACGGCGGGGCTGACCAGTTACACGGCAGCGGGAGCCTCGACCAACGCGACCAACGTTAAGAACGCGGCGGGGACGGTCTACGGGTATACACTCACCAATACCACGACCACGATTTACTACCTCCGCATGTATAACCTGGCCTCCGCACCGACCTGCTCCAGTGCCACCGGCTACGTGTCCACCATTCCTATTCCCCCCGCTTCTGCAGCGGGAGGCGCAGGCGGACGTGAGATTCAGAAGAACATTGGGCAAGCGTTTACGACAGGGATCGGCTTCTGCGTCACCGGCGGGGCAAGCAGCACCGACAACACGAACGCAGCCACGGGCGTCTTTGTGGAGGTGCTGTATAAATGAAGCTCTTTACGGTTTGTTTCGGCACGCAGCACACTCCGGCAGAGGCGGCGATTGCCGCGCAATACGATCTGCTCATTGTGAACCAGAATACGTCGGCAGTCGCCAAGGCGTGGTACGACTCGATCAAAGCGCTCAATCCTAACATCAAATTGCTGGCCTATCTGATTGTCAACCATGAGCCTGGGTCCGCTCCAGGTGCAGGCAATGACATCCTGCGCGATGCGAACCGCTGGAACGCCGTGCAGCAAGAGCCGTGGCTGATGACCGCCGACGGCAACATTGTCGCGATCCAGATTGACGGCTGGAAATCCCGCCGTCTCTACGACTACCGCAAAGCGATCTGGAAGGACAATTTCAAGCTCGCCTGTGATGCCGTGCTCGCGGCCTATCCGTTTGACGGACTGTTTCTCGATAACTGTACCGCCTCTTGGTTGAAGTACGAGCCGAACATCCCCGCACTCACAACGGCGCTGCAATCTTCGTTGCTCGACCTGCGGCGGGCGCACCCATCGAAATGGATCATCGGGAACGGTGTGGAAAATTGGATGGGGCTGAACGGTGAGATGAACGAGGGTCGATTGAACGATGTGGGCGAACTTGCGCCGGTCAACGGACAGGTGGTCCCGAATCTCAATTGCTACCTATTCATCACCACGCCGACCACGACCGACCTTGAACTGCAGACTGCGTATAACGCCATTGCCCCCTATGGGGCCTGGTACGGCGTGCAACGTAACGACAATGTGCTCTACTGGCCCACACTCTTTGACACGATTGAGGCTCCCTAATGCCAGTCCTTCTGCTCCTGCTGCGGGCTGCGCAATGGGCAGCACGAACGGGGCCACGGGAGTGTTTGTTGAAATACCGTATAAGTAGTTTCACGCTGTGGTGCCTGTTGTTCGCGGCTCCCTCATGGGCCACGACCTACTACATCCGCACAGACGGCAACAACGCGAACGCAGGCACCACCGATAGCGCAGGCGGGGCGTGGGCGACATTCGGGAAATGTGCCTCCACCGCCGTGGCCGGGGATACGTGCATCGTCGGGAATGGGACGTATGTGGAGGGGGAGGTCGCATTCAACACCAGCGGGACGAGCGGTAGCCGCATCACACTCCAGGCCCAAAACCAACACCAAGCGATCCTCAGTAGCACCAGCGGTTGCGCGGCGAACATGTCCATCGCCGCGAACTACGTCACACTCGACGGTATCCGTACCCAGATCGATGCGAGCAATACGCCGTGCGGCTCTCATAA
>JADGAY010000100.1 GCA_015231775.1 Magnetococcales bacterium
GATGCCGGTTCGGAGGGGTGAACGTAGCGGGCGGGGAGCCCGTGTGACATGGAGCGACTCCCCGCCGGCGTCAATGGTTGAAAAAGATCAGGCCAGGGCCGCCAGGGCCTGCTCGTAGTTGGGCTCCTCGACGATTTCCGGCACCAACTGGGTGTAGATCACCTTCCCGGCACCATCGATGATCACCACGGCGCGGCCCAGCAGTCCAGCCAGGGGACCATCCACCATCCGCACGCCGTAAGCCTCGCCAAATCCCCGCACGCGCATCTCGGAGACCGAATGGACCGAACTCAACCCCTCGGCGCCGCAAAACCGTTTGTGGGCAAAGGGGAGATCGAGGGAGACGCACAACACCACGGTGTTGTCGAGCTTGGCGGCCTCGGCGTTGAAACGGCGCACCGACATGGCGCACACCGCGGTATCAACGCTCGGGAAGATGTTCAGGATCACCCGTTTGCCCGCGAAGGTGGCCAGCGTGACATCGGCGAGATCGGTGCCGGTAAGCTTGAAATCCGGGGCCGGAGAACCCACGGCGGGAAGTTGGCCACAGGTGTGGATGGGATTACCCTTGAAAGCGATTTGAGCCATGCGAACGAACTCCTTGATGAATGGTCGGGATGGGGGTGGCTCCCCTCTCCGTGGGGCTCCCTTGGGAGTTCCACAGTCAGGATTGAACGGGGAAACCATAAAGCGCTACTTCTGAATATAAAGTATAGTTTCCCATGATCCGCGCGGTCAAGGTCGGGGCAAAACTGTCCACGCGTTCAAGGTCGGGGCAAATCCCACAAAATTTTCTGGAACTAATCGATCATCGCGCGGGTCATAGTTTGGTGTACGGTATGATGGCGGACGATCGCCATGGACCCGGAAACCTTTTTTGCCGTGGGACTCCCGCAGGGAGGTCCACGGTTGGGGGGTGAGGGGGTTCTCCCCCCATCATCCCAGTTTATCTTTTTTTGCAATCTTAAGGAGATGTTACGCATGAAGGCCAATGTTGGCGGCTTGGACCGCATTTTACGGATTGTGATCGGGTTGGTTCTGCTGTCTCAGGTCTTTTTCGGCATGCACACCATTTGGGGTCTGATCGGCGTGATCCCCCTGGCGACCGGTCTGTTCAAATTCTGCCCCTTCTACCCCTTATTCGGCCTGAACACCTGTTCTTGCAAACAGTCGTAAGGCCAGATGCCCGGAGGGTTGTTCTCCCCCAACCCTCCGGGTCCAAACCCTGCCCCATTGCCGCGCCTCCCCTCGCATCACCCGATAGTTCTCGTTTCAAACCAATCCCAGCTCCGCACGATTTCCGCTGCATCCACCTCGATCGCGCCCGCCACGATTGCCGCTGCATTCTCCTCGATCGCGCCCCCCTTGCCGATGGTTCGCTTTTGAACATCGTCCGGCAACTGTTTACGGATTAATCACTTCATCTCGCAATTGCACACATTATTGACCAATTCATAATCAGATTCTAATAAATCATGCCCGAAAAACCCGTGCAAATAATCATTTTATAATTATATATCAATAAAATATCAGGAATGGCCCGCATGTTGCCCTACATAAGATCATCCGGTGCGCGTTTGCACCAATCGACATCACAAGGCTTTCCTGGGAGATTAGACATGAAATGGGTCACCGCAATCATCAAACCGTTCAAGCAGGATGACGTTCGCGAGGCTCTCACCGCCATTGGCATCACCGGCATGACCGTCACCGAAGTGCGGGGATTCGGACGACAGAAAGGGCATACCGAACTCTACCGGGGGGCCGAATATCAGGTGGACTTCCTTCCGAAAATCAAGGTGGATATCGCTGTTTCGGACGATCGTCTCGATCAGGTGGTGGATGCGATCCGCGAGGCGGCGAAGACGGGCAAGATCGGAGATGGCAAGATCTTCGTCATGCCCATAGAACAAGCGGTGCGCATCCGCACCGGCGAAACCGGATCCGACGTCCTGTGAGGACTTACGGGCCATTATCAGAAGGAGCCATCACGATGAAACGCTTGAGTCTGTACGGCCTCATGGCCACGCTACCCACCACCCTGCTTCTGCCTTCCCTGGCCTTGGCCGAGGAGGCCGTCGCGGCTGCCGCCGAAGTGCCTCCGCCGGTGCTCAGCTCCGGTGATACCGCCTGGATGCTCACCTCCACCGCCCTGGTGCTGTTCATGACCCTGCCGGGTCTGGCGCTCTTCTACGGCGGCATGGTGCGCGCCAAGAACACCTTGTCGATCTTCATGCAGTGTTTTGCCATCACCGCCATGGTCACGGTGCTCTGGAGTCTGTACGGTTACTCCCTGGCCTTCTCGGACGGCGGTGACAACAACGCCTGGATCGGTGGGATGAGCAAGGCCTTCCTGGCCGGGATCAAGGTCGATTCCTTGACCAACACCATCCCGGAAACGGTCTTTTTGACCTTTCAGTTGACCTTTGCCATCATCACCCCGGCGTTGATCGTCGGTGCCTTCGCCGAACGGATGAAGTTCTCGTCGATGCTGGTCTTCATGGCCGCCTGGGTGACGCTGGTCTACTTCCCGATCTGTCACTGGGTGTGGGGCGGCGGTTGGATGATGACCAAGGGGATTCTCGACTATGCGGGCGGCACGGTGGTGCATGTCAACGCGGGTATCGCTGGTCTGGTGACCGCCATCGTACTCGGCAAGCGCAAGGGTTTTCCGCATGTCGCCATGCCTCCCCACAGCCTGCCCTTGACCGTCACCGGCGCCGGCATGCTTTGGGTGGGTTGGTTCGGATTCAACGCCGGCAGCGCGGCGGCGGCCAATGGCGCGGCGGGCATGGCGATGGTGGTGACCCAACTGGCCACGGCCATGGCGGCCCTGACCTGGATGCTCATGGAGTGGATGTCCCACGGCAAGCCCAGCGCCCTGGGTCTGACCACCGGCGCGGTGGCGGGACTGGTGGCCATCACCCCGGCGTCGGGTTTCGTGGGCCCCATGGGCGCCCTGGCCCTGGGTGGTATCGCGGGTGTGGTCTGCTTCATCGGCGCCACGACCGTCAAGCGGAAGTTGGGGTATGACGACTCCCTGGATGCCTTTGGCGTGCATGGCATCGGTGGTATCGTCGGCGCGATCCTGACGGGTGTCTTCGCCTCCGCGGATCTGGGTGGCGTGGGCTTCGCCAAGGATGTGGACATGGCGGGTCAGGTTTGGGTACAGTTCGTGAGCGTGGTCTCGACCGGCGTCTATTGCGCGGTCATCTCCTACATCCTCTTGAAGATCATCGACGGCCTGATGGGTCTGCGGGTGGATGAGGAGTCGGAGAGCACCGGTCTGGACATCGCCCTGCACGGCGAGCGTGGCTACAACTACTGATCCCCGGATCGGTACGCATGAAACACATGCCGGGGGCGGACAACGCCCCCGGCAATGCGTTGATGAAAAAGCGGCAATGCCCGCGGATGCTCAAAAAAATATTCATCTCAACCCAATCTTGACCGATACGATAGTCGTGTCATCTTAACTCAACCGAAGCCAAACCTCGGAGTCGAAACAATCATGAAAATCCTTGGAAACACCTTGAAATGGGCCGGCATCATGGGTTGCGCGGCCATTCTCGCCACCCCGGCCACCTCGTTGGCGGCGGATGCCGCCCCGGCGGCCCCGGTCTCCCCCCACACCGTCACGGCCAACGTGGGCGTGGTCAACAACTACGTTTTTCGCGGTCTGACCCAGACCTGGGACAAGCCGGCGTTGCAGGGTGGCATCGATTACGCCCACGCCTCGGGCATCTATGCCGGTCTGTGGGCCTCGAACATCAGCGACAAACAGTACGCGGATGGTTGGTCCGAAATCGATCTGTATGCCGGTTACAATGGCAAATTCACCGATGATTGGACCTGGACCGTGGGTCTGTACGGCTATCTGTATCCGGGTGCCAACTACATGGATTTCAAGCCGGTTGCTGGCGCGGACCAGAAATACAACACCCTGGAGGGCAATTTCGGGATCGGCTACAAATGGGTTTCCGCCAAGGTTTCGGTGGCGCTTACCGATTTCGCCGGGTATAATGTCAAAACCGGTTTCGACGACGACTCCAAAGGGTCCACCTATTGGGATCTGACCGCCAACGTGCCGTTGCCGGAAGCGATCTTCACCAAGGATGTGACCATGCCATTGCATGTCGGCTACTCCAACTTTACCAACAAGTTGGCCACTCCCCTTCTCTCGGGCGCCACCAATCCGGATTACGCCGACTACAAGATCGGTCTCGCCAAGGCCTTCGACGGCGGCTTCAGCCTGAGCGCGGCCTATCTTTACGCCGACAACTCCCGGTACTACGACAATACCGCCTCGGCGAAGGGCGGCACCGACACGCGCAACCTGGGTGGCAGCAACTTCGTGGTCAGTCTCCTCAAAACCTTCTGATCCACCGATTATCCAACCCGAACCGGGACACGTCGATGGGCGTGTCCCGGTTTTTTTATCCGGTGCCATGCCCGCATCCCCCCCGCGCCTTCTCCTGATCACCGACTCCCCGGTCCCCCCCGATCTCGACCGGATCATTCCCCATGCCCTGACCGGCGGCGGCTTCGATTTGTTGCTCCGAGACAAAACCTCGACCGACGCGCAACTCGAACCCCAAGCGCGGAGAGTCCTGGCCACCCTCCATGCCGCCGGGGGTCGTCTGCTGCTGCACGATCGCCTTGAGATGGCGCTGCGAATCGATGCCGACGGACTCCATCTTCCCGAACACGGCATGAAAACCGCCCTGGCACGCTCTTTTCTCGGCGCGGACAGGCTGCTGGGACGCTCCTGTCATTCCGTGGAGAGTGCCCAAAAACACTTGCTGGATGGCGGTGATTATGTCACTCTGTCCCCCGTTTTCGTAACCATGTCCCATCCCGACGCCACCCCCCTGGGTCTGGAACTTTTCGCGCGCATGCGGGCTGCCATACCCGGTCCGGTGCTCGCCCTGGGCGGGATCGAAGTCGAAAATGCCCGCTCCGTCTGGCGGGCCGGGGCGGCGGGCCTCGCCCTGATCCGAGGTGTGTTCCAGGCCACGGACCCGGCGGACGCGGTGCGGAAACTCCTGATCATCGAGCCAACCCGGTGAGCGATCCCTGTTGGGATTCTCCTGAATAGTCAGTGTTTGACCCTTTTTCCCCGTGATGCAGGCTTTTCCTTCCAGCATTGGATGGAATATGCTATATTTTCATACTGACCGGATTCGTGCCAGCCTCGCGGTTGCCACAAACGTGCATGATGGGGGGGAGGCGTCCCTCACCCCGCGACCGTGCACCTCCCTTACGGAGGGCCACGGTAAAACTCGTGAAGGAGAAAGTTCGTGTTCCATTTCAGTCTGGACTCTGCCCGCTCCGTCGGGACGCTCTCCCTCTCCGGAGACCTGACCATTCGCAATGCGGCTGAATTCAAGGAGGCCGTTGCCAATGCCATGGATCAGGCCAAACAGTTGGAACTGAACATCAGCGAAGTGGAACGGTTGGATTTGACCACCTTGCAGATCCTCTGCGCGGCACATCGCACCCTGCTGAAAAAAGGAAGAACCTTGTCGATTAGCGGTTCGATCCCCAGCATCTTCCGCGAAACCATGCAACAGGCCGGTTTCGTGGAGTGCGGGGGTGATAAAGAGACCAGTGGCCTTTGGAAGGGAGTAATGAACTGATGGCAAAAACGATCATGACGGTGGATGACTCGTCCAGCGTGAGACAGATGGTGGGCATGACCCTCAAGGGTGCCGGCTATACCGTGGTTGAGGCCGTGGATGGCGTGGATGGTCTGGCCAAGGCGAAGGCGAGCAATCTGGATATGATCATCACCGACCTGAACATGCCCAACATGGACGGAATCGCGTTGATCACCGCCTTGCGTGCCCTGCCGAGCTACAAATTCACGCCGATCGTGATGCTGACGACCGAGTCCCAGGCCACCCGCAAGCAGGAAGGCAAGACCGCCGGGGCCACGGGATGGATCGTCAAGCCGTTCAAGCCGGAGCAGTTGTTGGACGTGGTCAAGAAGGTCTTGGGCTGATCCAGGCGCCCAGGGGATCTGGCCAGGATCTTCCGGGAATTTGGGTGGGCCGTGAAGGGGTTTCCCCATCCGCAAGCTAGCAGGGAATACGAGCCATGAACGTGGAAATCGACACCAGCGCCTTCACCGAAGAGGCTTACGAACTGCTCTCCGAACTGGAGGATTCGCTTCTGGAGTTGGAAGCCTCTCCCACGGATCAGGAGTTGATCAGTCGGGTCTTTCGAGCCATGCACACCATCAAGGGCTCGGGTGCGATGTTCGGTTTCGACGCCGTGGCCGAATTCACCCACGAGGTGGAGACGGTCTTCGACATGGCGCGCAACGGCACGATTCCGGTGACCAAGACGTTGATCGATCTCACGCTCGCGGCCCGTGATCAGATCCGCGCCATGCTCGACGCGGCTGCCGGCGGCGAGCCGGCGGATCAGGCCAACGCCAACAAGATCATCGCCGGTCTGCGCTCCCTGACCCCGGACAAGAAATCCGCAGGCGCGGCGCCTCCACCGTCTGGCGCCCCCCCCGGCAAGGGACCGGCGCCCGCCGTCGATGCCGACGAACCGCACATCTTCCGCGTCCGTTTCGTGCCCAACGCCGACATCTTCGGTACCGGCACCAATCCGTTGCTGCTTTTGAACGAACTGCGCGATCTGGGTGAATGCCGCGTGGTGGCGATCACCGACAAGATCCCGGAGTTCGAGGATATGGATCCCGAGACCTGCTACTCGGGCTGGGAGATTTTCCTCACCGCGCAGATCGCCGAGAATGCCATTCGGGATGTCTTCATCTTCGTCGAGGATGAGTGCGAGCTGAACATCCGTCTGATCGACCGTGATCAGGCGATGCGCGATCAACAGGATGGCAAGAAGCTCGGACAGATCCTCCTGGAGCGTGGCGACATCAACCCCAAGGAGCTTGAAACCGCGCTGTTGCCCCTTGGGGATCGTCTGGTTCAGGCCGGGGTCATCTCCCACGACAAGGTCAAGGCCGCCTTGACCGAGCAGCAGGTGATCCAGGAGAAGCAGGACAAGAAAAAAACCGCTGAAACCGCCACCAGCGTGCGTGTGCCCTCCGACAAGCTCGACAACCTGGTCGATCTGGTCGGCGAGTTGGTGACCATGCAGGCGCGCCTCACCCAAACGGCCAACACCATCGGCGATCATACGTTGCAACTGATCGCCGAGGAGGTGGAGCGACTCACCGCCGAGCTGCGTGACAACACCATGAGCATCCGCATGCTCACCATCGACACCACCTTCAACAAGTTCAAGCGGTTGGTGCGTGACCTCTCCACCGAACTGGGCAAGGAGATCGAGCTGATCACCGCGGGTGGCGAAACCGAACTCGACAAGACGGTGATCGATCAGTTGAACGATCCGTTGGTGCACATCATCCGCAACAGCATCGACCACGGCGTCGAGCCTCCGGACGTGCGGCGGGCGCGGGGCAAGAACCCGGTCGGCAAGATCACCCTGGCCGCGATCCACTCGGGTGCCAGCGTGTTGATCCGGGTCGAGGACGACGGTGCCGGACTCGACGCGCAGAAGTTGCGTGCCAAGGGGATCGAAAAGGGGCTCATCTCGGCAGACGACGATTTGACCGAAAAGGAGGCGTTCCTGTTGATCTTCGCCGCGGGTTTCTCCACCGCCGCCAAGATCACCAACGTTTCGGGTCGCGGCGTGGGCATGGATGTGGTGCGTCGCTCCATCGAGGGGTTGCGCGGTTCGATCGATGTGGCCAGCGTGCTCGGCAAGGGCACCACCATCACCCTGAAACTCCCCCTAACCCTGGCGATCATCGAGGGGTTGCTGGTGATGGTGGAAGAGGAGTATTTCGTGCTGCCCCTGGCCGCGGTCGAGGAGTGTGTCGAACTCTCCCGCGAGGATGTGAAGAAGGCCCATGGTCGGCATGTGATCAACGTGCGTGGCGAGATCATCCCCTACATCCGCATTCGCGACCGGTTCGAGATCTCCGGAACCGCGCCGGAGATCGAACAGATCGTCATTGCCGAGGTGGATGAGAAGCGCATCGGTTTTGTGGTGGACAAGGTGGTTGGACAGCATCAAACGGTCATCAAGACCCTTGGAAAGAATTTCCAGCACTCCGAGGAGTTCTCCGGGGCCACGATTCTCGGCAACGGTGGGGTGGCGTTGATTCTGGATCTCAACAAGATGGTTCGTTACGTCGAGGAGGAGGAGATCCGCGCGTTGGATGCCGCGTAGTGTCGCGCATTCCAAGCCAATGGTTGCCGGAGTCCGGGGGGCTTGCGCTTCCCGGACCCCTCCATTAATGAAGTTTGGGTTCTGAATCGTTCCAAAAAATCAAAACCTCGGGGCTTGGCCCCGAATCCCACCTGGGGCCATTGGTCCCTGGACCCCGCCAATTGGGGGGGCCGAATCACTTCCGAAACGGTAAATCACCTCGTGGAATCGGCATGATCAGACTGCAAGACATCCGCTTGCGCACCAAGCTCACGGGTCTGTTGCTGCTGTGTGGGCTGATTCCCCTCTCGATCCTCTGGTGGCTGCGGGATCATCAAAGCGAACAGAGCCGTCTGGCCCAGACCACCACCCGCCTGGAGGCGGTGCGGCAGATGGCCGCGTCCGAGATCAAGCGTCATCTGGCCGAACGGCGCGCCGACCTGGAGATCCTGACCCAACTGGTCGCCGAGGGTGAGCAGCAGGCCCGAGGCGCCCTCGAATCCCTGCGCGATCTCAAACGGGAGCGGATCGAATCCCATCTGGCCAATCAACTCCATGATCTGACACAACTGGCCACCAATCCGGATTTCGTCAAGCGCGTGGCAGCCATCGACTGGCTGTTTCGGCAAGGCGGACGCAAGAGCGACGACAAACACTGGCGTGAGACGGTGGAGGGGTTCGTTCCCTGGATGCATGGCCGTCAGACCAATCAGGGGGTGGAGGATCTCTATTTCATCTCCCCGCTCGGGGATGTGGTCTACACCCTGCAACATCGCGGGGACTTGGGTTCGAGTATCCTGCAGAAACCATTGAAAGAGTCCCCCTTGGCCGTGGCGCATCGTCAGGCCATGGAGGGGGTGGTTGTGCAGGATACCCTTCCTGGGGCGCCCGCAGACCAGGCCTCCGCCGTGATCCTCGGGGTTCCGGTCAAAAAGGATGGCGTGGTGATCGGTTCCCTGCTCATGCGTCTGGCGCGCAACTCCCTGGCGCGTCTGGTCCAGGCGGGGGTGGATGGACAGACGGGCGGACAGGTACTCCTGCTCGACGGCGATGGCCTCCCGTTCGAGGCCACAGGTACGCCCGGCAAAGGCCCTGCGGCCACGGAAGCGGTGCAAAAAGCCATCCTGGAGGGGCAGGAGGGTTCCGGACTGCTTACCGGCACGGAGGGCTCGTCCCGGCTCGGGGCCTGGGCGCCGTTGCGGGTCAAGGGGTTGCGGTGGGGAATCCTCGCGACTCGGGATACCCGCCAGATCTTCAGTCCCGAGGCCGGCAGCAAACGCCTCGGGCTGCAAAAATTCAGCGAAACCGCGGGTTACTTCGATCTGTTTCTGATCCATCCCGAGGGCGATATCTTTCACAGCGTAGCCAGACAGGCCGATTTCGGCACCAATCTGATGACCGGGCCCTATGCATCCACCAACCTCGGCCAGTTGATCCGCCGGGTGGTCAAGAGCCGTCAGGCCGGACTCTCGGATCTGCTCCCCTACCCGCCCAGCGACAACCAGCCGGCCTTCTTCATGGCCCAACCGGTGCTCGACAAGGAGCAGATCGTCCTGATCGCGGCGTTGCAGTTGGCACCGGACGCCATCACCGCTCTGCTGCATCCCCTGATGCAATCCACCCCGTATCGGCTGTTCCTGGTCGGCCCGGATCAGAAGCTGCGCTCGGACGCCTTCACCGATCCGGCCAATCCCACCACGGCCACCGCCTTCATCGGTTCGCCCGCCACGGTTCTCGCCTCCGCCGAGGCGATCCGGGGCGGACTGGCGGGTGAAACGGTCACCCTGGAGACCCATCGCGCCGATGGCAAGCGGGTTCTGGCCGCCATCGCCCCGTTGCCGCTGGACGGTTTCACCTGGGCGATGATCGTCGAGGCGGAGTGGGACGACCCTTCAACCGGCCATGGAAACGGACTGATCCTGTTGGCCGGTATTCTGTTGGTGCTCGTTCTGACCCTGCTCGGCTACCGTTTGTTGCGACGCGATCTGTTCATCCCCCTCGATGAGACCGCTTACGCCTTGAATCGCATGGCCTCCGGTCATTTCGGCACGCCGGACCCCCTTGGACGCCAGGATGAATTCGGCGTTTTGACCCGCTCCCTGGCCACCCTCTCCCGGGAGGTGAACCTGGCCGGGCAGCGCATCCATCAGGCCGCCGATCCCCTTTCGATCCGCATCCGCCGTCTGGCCTCTCAGGCCATGCTCATCTCCCGCGAGTCTGCGGTGGGTTCGGAGCATCTCGCCGAGGTGCGCGGGGCCATTCTCGAGGGTGCGCGTCAGGTCGCCGAGGAGAATTCCCGTCTGATCGACGATCGGAATCGCCTGCTGGAGGAGTACGATCGTCTGTTGCATGGATCCGAACAGTTGGCGATGGTCACCGCCCGCGCGGTGACGGAGGGTAAACAGTGGGTCTGCGAGGATGCCAACGCCCTGCATGGCCTGCAAGAGCGCACCCTGCGTCTGCGTGGCGGTCTGGCCGAACTGATGAAACGGCTCCACGCCAACCAAAAGAACGGTGAGGAGTCGGGGAAGCACGGCAAGCATGGCAAGCACGAGCGGGAAGAGGCGCGGCTTGGCGAACCGTTCCAGAGGCTTGTTGCTGAGTTGCAGGCTGAAATCTCGGAGATGGACCGGCAGATCCTCGAGCGGTTGGAGGCTGCCAACCACTCCGTGGCCTCTTTGGATGGGCTCATGCCGGTGGTGCCCATGCCTCATCTGGCTGAGTTGACACCCGTGGTGGCTCTGGAGCACAATCCGGACAGAATTCTCGTCACCTTGGACAAATTGGACGAGCAACTCAAAAAAAATCTGGTGATCGCGCGCGAGATCATTCTGGCCGCCAAGGGGGTGTTCGACATCACCACCGGTCCCTTGAGGCAGGCGACCTCCTACTTCGCGCCGACCGATCCTGTTGCTGGCGCGGGGATTTGCGCGTCTGAAACCGTGATTTCAGCGCGAGGCCGTGAGACAATGGAAGGAGCCTCGCGTTTGTCATTGGATGCCACCCCCGCGCCGGATGCGCGCGTTGGCTCCGGATCTTCCCCTCCTGCCTGATCGAGAGATATGCATGAACGGCAAGAATACGACCACCTCGACCCAATATCTCACCTTTACCCTTGGCTCCGAGGTCTTCGCGGTGGACATAGCCAAGATCCGCGAGGTGTTGGAATACTCTTCGGTCACCAAGGTGCCCCGGACGCCGGATTTCATGTGCGGGGTGATCAATCTGCGTGGCAGTGTGGTGCCGGTGGTGGACATGCGGTTGAAGTTCAACATGGGACAGAGCGAAAAATCGGTCAACACCTGCATCATCATTTTGGAGATCGCCCAGGATGACGGGGTGGTGGTGATGGGGGCGTTGGTGGATTCGGTGCGTGAGGTGATGGAGTTGGAACCCGATCAGGTCGAGCCGCCACCCAAGATCGGCATGCGGTTGCGTGCGGAGTTTCTGAAGGGGATGGGCAAGCAGGATGGTCGGTTCATCATGATTCTGGACATTGACAAAATCTTTTCGATCGAGGAGCTTTCGGCGGTGCAGAGCGCGGCGGCCTGATCCGCCCCTAAAGCTGTCAGCGTCACGTACCCACTATTGCAGGGGGCCGGGGAGTGTGTCCGAGATGTTCCAGTAATCTCATTGACTGAGAGGTGTCAATC
>JADGAY010000101.1 GCA_015231775.1 Magnetococcales bacterium
CCCCGGCGCGAAGGTGGCATGACCGACATCGACCGCCACCTTGCAGTCGCAGGCGCCAGCCATGAGATCGGAAACGAACACCAGGGAAAGCAGAAGGATCACCCCCAGGATCCAGAAATAGGGCACGCGCACGGGCATCGGAAACGCGACCATCATCGACCAGCCTGGGCGGGCTGCAACGGGACAAACCCATCGCCGTCGATCTTGGGAGCCTCCTGAGTCGCTCTTTTTTCCGGGGTTCCAACCAGGATATTCAACAGATTGAGCATGGGAACCGGCTTGCTGCCGGCGTTGGTGGTGCCGGGATGGTGCTGGTCGTGACAGAACTGCTCCATCCACTGGGCGCTCTGGTCGTTCTGGACCGCGGCAAGCTGCTTGAACAGACAGTCGTCATAAGCGAGGAGCGCGTCTTCCGCATCGGGACGGATGGCCAGATCCTTGTCGGGTCGGGGGTCGGGGAAACGGCGCGCGCAGGCCTGCTGCAGATATTGGGCCGCCAGGGCGCTCTGGGCCGGTTTGACCCGCTCGAGCAGACAGTTCCGATACCCCTCCGAGGAGGCAGCCAGGGCCACGCCGCTCCAGAGGGCCGACAGAACCACGCCGATCGGCCAGAAGTGACGTGCAAGGTAGGATGGATGCGACATGATGGGTGGATTTCTGGCGATGCCGATTGAGCGAACTTCCTGGGTTGAGGCGCGGGACACGTAGGGGGCAGTGTAACCGGTTTATGGACGCGCGTCACGGTGTGAAGGGGGCGGAAAAAGGAATGATTCTTGATCGCGACTCATGGGTCGGGAACTTGGGCATCCGCGACCTGCTCCAAGGCCAACTGGATCAACGCCGGGTCACCCTCCATGCGGCACTCCTCCAGATACATGGCCGCCACTTGTGGATCTTGAAGCAAGCGTTGACTGGTCTGCTCAAATGATACGGACGGTGCTTGTTCCATGAGCGGATCCCTTTCTTAGAACATGAGTTGATATTGTCCCCATCTCACCGCCCCTTGACCTGCGGGGTGGCGAAGGTCGGAGGGGTCGCGAAGGTCGGCGGGGTGGCGAAGGTCGGCGGCGTGGCGAAGGTCGGGGGGGTGGCGAAGGCCGGCGGCGTGGCATAGGGCGATGTGGAGGCGCCGCTGGTGGTCGCGGGTGTGGCGGAAGTGCCGGGGGTCGGGGTTCCCGATGGTGCCGGGGTGGTTCCGGAGGGCGTGCTCCCCTGCCCGCTCGTGGTGGTGGAGGGGGTGGCTCCCGTGGAACTGGAGGAAGCGCCGCTCTCCTGGCCGCTCGAGGCAGGGCTCTTGCTCTCCTGGGAAGGTGCCTTCGACTCGTCGGCCTCTCCCGGCGCCGCCGCGAGCAGCAGGAACAGACTCACCAACCAGAACGAACGAATGACCAGGGGTGACATGGGAGGCGGGTGTCGATCCGGATGATCAAGGGGAGATGACACGACTCCGGGTATCCGGGGAGCGATCGCCCCGGATACCCGACAGTGGGGTACGACTTCAAACGGTATCCTGGCCGTGGGTCGCCACGCGGGCGCGCCACGGCCAGGAATGATCATCAGTGAATCGACATGGCCTTGGCCACGATGCCGGTCTCTTTATGGAGGGTGCTCATCTTCACATCCGCGTCATGCTGATTCGGGAAGGGTCCGAGAATGACGTGGGTGTACTCCTTGCCGTTGATGGTCGAAACCTTGGTGTAGGAGGAGATGCCACGCTCGATCAGACGACGACGCAACTGATTGGCGTTCTCCGGATTGCTGAACGAACCGGCATGGGCCACGAACTCACCGGTGCGCGGAATGGTGATCTCCTTGGCGGCAGTGACCTCCTTCACCGGGGCGATCGCCGGAACGGGCGCCTTGGCCACGGGGGCCTCCTTGGCCGGAGCGATCGCCGGGGTGGCCACCTTGGCGATGGTGATCGCCGGGGCGGCAGCCGGAACGGTCGCCTTGGCCACGGGGGCCTCCTTGACCGGAACGGAAGCGGGGGCCTTGGCCACGGTGCTCTCCTTGGCCTTGATCGGCGTCGCGACCGCGGCCTTGGCGACGGTGGTCTCCTTGACGGCCTTGGCCGGCGCCTTGGCGACGGTCACCGGGGTGGCCTTGGCCGGGGCTTGCGGCTGCGCCTTGGCCACGGTGGTCTCCTTGGCCGGAGCCTTGGCCGGAGCCTTGGCAACGGGGGTCCGGGCAGCGGCACTCTTGGCCGCGTTATCCGTGGCCAGCTTGGCCGAGGTCACCGACTTCTTGATCCCCTTGGAGGCCTGGGATTCGGCCACCGTCACATAACGGGCCTCGATGCCGGTACGCTCCTTGATCGTCGCCACGGCCTGACCCGCCATCTCCACGGTGGCGAACGGACCGGTCAACAGGTGATGCACGGTGTGGTTGTTCAACTGACTCTTGCGCAGACGCACCGGAATGCCGGCATCCGACAGCTTCTTCTGGATCCTCTCCGCGCCCTGAACATTGGAATAGGATCCGGCGGTCACCAGGAACGAACCATCGGCCTGGGATTGCGGGAAGTTGACCTTGGCCTCCTGGGCCAGCGGCGCGGCCTTGGCCTCGCTCTTGGGGGCGAGGAGCGGGGCGGGGATCGCCTTGGCCTCGGCCTTGGCCTCGGTGGCATGGGCCAGCGGCTTGGGCTCCGGCATGCGCGGCAGAGGCTGCGCCTTGGCCATGGCCGGGGCTTCGGCGGCCTTGACCGCCTCGCTCTTGGCCTTGATCACCGGAACCTCGGTCACCGGAGCCTTGAGGGCCTCGCCCTTCAAGGCGCTCTTGGCCTTCTCCACGGAGAGGCCATCATCCAACGAATCGTCCGCCGGACCTTCCATCGCGGCACCGATGGCATCCTCGGCCATCTCCTCGGAACTGGGAGCGCTTCGGGCGGCCAGGGCGATCTCGGCTTCGCTCTTCTTGCCATCCAGGGCCGCGCCCAGCGGGGCGATCGGGGCCGGAATCGGCTCGATCTTGGCAGCAGCCAGACCCTCCGTCCCCTTGGCGATCGGGGCCTGGGAGGCGGCATGCGACAGGGCCTCGGCGAGATCCTTGCGCAATGCGGCCTCGGCATCACCCTTGGCAGCGGGGGCGGCGGGAGCGGCGGCCATGCCAGCGGCACCCGCCGGGATCACGGTCTCGGTGCGGGTCACGGCGGCGCCATCGCTCTTGGCGTCGATCTTCTGCTCGCTGGAGGCGGTCACCAGGGAGCGCAACGACTCCGCGCTCTGATTGCCAGGAGGCGCGGCATGATTCCACACCATCAGCGTGACCACGCCACCCACCACGGCGGCGATCAGGGCCTCGGAAAGATGCTTGCCGATCCGTTTACGACGCTGGATGGCCGCCGCGCGACGTTGACCCTCGGTGGGGTTGATGATGATGTCCGCATTGGCTTGCGGGATTTCTTGACGCGGGGACTCCGACTCGATGGGTGCGCCAGTCACAGGGATTCTCCTTTGCTCATGTATAAAAAGAATTCAATGCCGTCCGTTGAGATCGAATCGTGCCGGCACGGCGGTTGGGATGTGCAAAGGGGGTGTGCAAATTGTGTGCCGTTTGGCATTGACGAGAGTCAGATAATCGAAATACGTAAATCAAACCAAGGGTTAACTGTTATTGAAAAGATGACGCCGGGGCATGCGGGGGCCCAGGCGACAAAGAACCTCATAGGGGATGGTCTCCATCCAGTCGGCCATCTCCTCGATGCCGATGAACTCGGCGCCATCCGCGCCCAACAGCGTCACGCGACTGGCGGTGCGACACGCCGGGATGTCGGTGACATCCGCCAGTGTCAGGTCCATGGAGATGCGTCCCACCACGGATGCCTGACGGCCATGCGTCAAAATTCTTGCACGCCCCTTCAACACCCGGCCATAGCCATCGGCATAGCCCACCGGCAACAGGGCGATGCGGGAGGGACGACGGGTGACAAATTCATGACCGTAACCCAAGGGGGTACCCGCCGGCACCTCGCGCACCGAGAGGACATGGGTCAACCAGCGCACCACCGGGCGCAACCCGTCATCCCGCCAGGAGCGGCGCGGATAGAAGGGGGAGGCGCCATAGAGGACGATGCCGGGCCGGGCCCAATCGAGGCGGGCCACCGGCGTGCCGAGCAGCCCGGCGCTGTTGGCCAGGGAGAGCCGCAACCCCTGGCCACGCGGACCCAGGGCGTCCAGGGCGGCGCGCAGGGCACTGGCCTGCCCCAGGGTGATATCAGTCCCCTCCTCCTCGTCGGCCCGCGCCAAATGGGAGAGCACGGAGTCGAGCCTGAGCCCTGGCAGTTGATCCAAGGCCGCGACCATCGCCGGCAGTTCGTCGGGGGCGCAGCCGACCCGACCCATGCCGGTGTCGATTTTGACATGCACCGGAAACGGCGGGGCGTCAGCGGGGCGCAGACGGCTCAGACGGCGGGCCGCCTCCAGGTCGAACACCACCGGTTCAAGCTCCAGGGCGAGCACCTGGTGTTCGAGTCCGGGAATGAAACCGGACAACAGCACGATGGGCAGATCGATGCCAGCGCCTCGCAGGGGGATGGCCTCCTCGACCATGGCCACGCAGAAGCCCGCCGCGCCCGCCTCGGCCAGGGCACGGGCCACCGGCACGGCGCCGAGACCATAGGCATTGGCCTTGATCACCGGATAGAGGGCGCACTCAGGACCGACACGCCGTTGGGCCACGCCGAAGTTGTGGACGATGGCGGAGAGATCGATCTCCACCCAGGTGGGACGACCAGGAGCGTGAGAGGTCATCGGTCACCCCCCGAGACCGGAGACGAATTCCGCCGAGGCATGGTTGTCGAAGCGGGTGAACTGCTTGGAGAAGGTGAGCCGCGCGGTGCCGGTGGGACCGTTGCGCTGCTTGGCGATGATCACTTCGGCCAGCCCGGCCAGGGAGGGATCGTTCTCCTTGTAGACCTCCTCGCGATAGACGAACAGCACGATGTCGGCATCCTGCTCGATGGAGCCCGATTCGCGCAGATCCGAAAGGATCGGTCTTTTGTTGGGACGCTCCTCGACCTTGCGCGACAACTGGGAGAGGGCCAGCACCGGGATATTCAGCTCCTTGGCCAACCCTTTGAGGCCGCGGCTGATCTGCGAGATCTCCTGCACGCGGTTCTCCATGTCGCCATCGGCCTGCATGAGCTGGAGATAGTCCACGATGAGCAGTTGGATCCCCTGTTCCCGTTTCAGGCGGCGCGCCTTGGCGCGCAGGGACATGATGGTCAGATCCGGGGAGTCGTCGATGAAGAGCGGGGCCCTGGAAAGATCCTGGGCGGCGTGGACCAGTTTGTTGTAGTCTTCGTCGCGTATTCGTCCGGTGCGCAGCCCCTGGGCATCGACCCGAGCCGTCGAGGCGAGCATGCGGGTGGTCAGTTGCTCCTTGGACATCTCCAGGGAGAAGACCGCCACCGGCGCCTGATGATCGAGGGCGGCGTTGGCGGCCATGTTCATCACCAGCGAGGTCTTGCCCATGGCCGGACGACCGGCCAGAATCAGCAGATCCGATCGTTGCAGGCCGGAGAGCAGCCGGTCGAGATCGGTGAAACCGGTGGGCACGCCGGTGACCAGATCCTGCCGGGACATCAGACGTTCGAGCCGTTCGAAGATGGGCGGCAGAATCGTTTTGATCTCGGTATAATTGGAACGACGGCGGGCACGGTTCTCGCCGACCGAGAAGATCTGCTGCTCGGAGCGATCGAGGATCTCCTCGACGGTATGGGTGTTGTCGCGGTATACCTCGTCGGCCACGGTCGAGGCGGCATGGGCCAGGGCGCGCAGGGTGGCCTTGTCGCGCACCAGATGGGCATAGGCCTTGACATTGGCCGTGGCCGGCACCGTGTCCATGAGACGGGCGAAGTAACCGGCGCCGCCCACGATGTTCAGCTCGTTGTTCTTCTCCAGATACTGCTTGAGCAGCACCGGATCCGCCGGATCGCCGCGATCCAACAGCGCCAGCATGGCCTGAAAGGCGACCCGGTGGGCGCCGACGTAGAAATCATCCGGAACCAGGATGTCGGTGATCTGATCCATCACCGTGTTGTCCAGAAGAACCGCCCCGAGCACCGACTGTTCCGCCTCGTGGGAGTAACTCGCACGCCGCGTGGGGGCCTCCTGGACCTCCGCCGGCACCGGTCGGTCGGCATGCTCCTGGTCTGAAACGTGGTCGTCGATCAAGGGGTGCTCCGCGATAATTCTGTGTTGATTGCCGTTCCACACGGCTCGGGATGATCTCAATGGAGAGGATCATGGTATCACCTTGGATCGATTCGGCATAGGAAGCGTGACGCATGGATAAGAAAGACGTCTACTCCGGATTGCACCACGGCCACCGGCAACGGATGCGCCGTCGTTTTCTGGAGGAGGGGTTGGAGGGGTTCGAGGATCACCAGGTGCTCGAACTGCTGCTCTTCAACGTCCTGCCCAGACAGGATACCAATGCCATGGCCCATCTGCTGTTGCGACGCTTCGGCGGACTCTCCGCCGCGCTGGAGGCCGATCCGGCGGATCTGGCCTCGATTCCCGGCATGGGAGATGTGGCCGCGGCCTTCCTGACCCTGATCCCACCCGTGACACGCCGCTATCTGATCGATCGCGAGGCGCGGGACAAACCCGCCCTCAACGATCCGGCCAAGGCCGCGGCCTATGTGCGCGCCCTGACCGCCGGTCGCACCGAGGAGGTCTTCTACGTGCTCTGCCTGGATCAGCGCGCCCGCCTGCTGTTTCCGGCCCTGTTGTCCCGGGGCACGGTCAACGAGGCCCACGTCCATCCGCGTCAGGTTGTCGAGGCGGCCCTGCGTCACAAGGCGGTGGAGGTGATCCTGGCCCACAACCACCCCTCGGGCAACACCACCCCCTCGGCGGCGGATCGCCATCTCACCCGGATTCTCATCAATGCCCTGATTCCCATCGGCATCCGCCTGGTGGATCACCTGATCACCGCCGGGGATCGCTGCCTGAGCATGGCCCAGGAGGGGATTTTTGGGGCGTGAGACAGAATCGTGCATGGACAAACCTTTGCCTGACCAGTATGGCTTTGTGATATGCTATCCATAAAGACCCTGTGGGAATGACCCTGGAGAAATGACCATGTCCACCGCCATCACATTCGATACGCTCAAATTTGTCGAAACCCTCAAGGCTTCTGGTTTCGACGAGGCGCAATCCAAGGGGATGGCCGCCGCGATCCAGGAAGTTCAAAAGGCCAATCTGGATGGGTTGGCCACCAAGGAGGATATTCGAGAGGTCAAACGGGATATCAAGGAGTTGGAACTGCGCATCGCCGCCGAACTGGCACGGCTCCGGTGGGGCATGGCCGTAACCGTTGGCGGGGTGATGGCTTTGGTTATCAAGACCTTTCTCCCGCATGGATAATCTTCATGAACAATCTGGGGATACCTTGTGATAAGGAGTGGGGGGATGGTCGAAGCACGGAGTGAGGTTTGGGCGGTGCCCGAGGATATCGAGCGGTTGCTGGCCAAGGGGGGCGACCTGAACGGCCTCGATGCCGAGGGGTGGACGCCACTCCATCGCGCCATCCAGGAGGAGGCGGTGGATCTGGCCGGACGGCTGCTCGATGCCGGCGCGGCGATCAACGTCACCGATCCGCAACAGTGGACCCCGCTCCACTGGGTGGCGGTGCGCGGCTTCACGGAGCTGGCCTGGCGACTGCTGGCCCTCGGGGCCAATCCCAACGCCCGCGATCTGGATCAGGAGACCCCTCTGCACTGGGCCGCCTCCTGGGGTCACCTGGAGGTGGCGGCCACCCTGCTCCATGCCGGGGCCGAGATCGATGCCAGGGATCGGCACGGCGAAACCCCGCTCTTCCAGGCCTGCCAGGAGGGGGACGAGGCGATGGTGGCCCTGCTTTTGGAACGGGGGGCCCAGATCGACGCCCGCAACGCCGATGGGGGCCCTCCCCTGCACTGCGCGGTGTTTCACGGTTACGTCGGGGTGGTCAAACGGTTGCTCGATGGGGGAGCGGAGGTGGACTCCCGGAACAGCTTCGGCAAAAGCGCCCTCCATTTCGCGGCCAGTCGCGGACGCCTCGACGAGGCGGCACTCCTGCTCGATCACGGCGCCGGGGTCAATCTCCTGGATCAGGTCGGTCGCTCCCCCCTGGCCGTGGCCCGAGAGCATGACCGGGTGGCGATGGTGGACTATCTGCGCGACCGGGGCGCCACCTGACCAGGCGTGCCGGACAATGGAAAATTCCATTCCGGCATTCAACATCCATCTGTTCGTGAATCGTCCGTTATCTCCTGGAGTCGGGATGAAATGAAATTTTTTTCGTCTTAATTATACAAATTTAATATGTTATTATTCTAAATGGATTCCACACGAATTCTATTTTCATTTAATTTTAACATAAAACTCTATGAACACGGTGACGATGAATTGGTAAACGTATGATTTGTAAATGTTTATCTTGGTCGCTTCCACAAAGCGCCCTTTGAACGCACCTGCAACAAAACACACAATTACCACATCAGAATATTCTAATTTAATCAAAACGATATGTACGAATTTTAAATTAGAGGGTTGACAGAAGGCCGTCAAGCATTTCATGCTCTTGCCGGACATTATGTCACGTTTATAACGGAATTTAACCAAGTCGTGACGTCGCGGGATATATCCCAAACCCGATACGAAAACGGAGAGTGCGCATGGGAATGATCAAAAACCTTCTGGCGGTTCTGGGTCTGGTGGTACTGCTCGGCGGGGGCTACGGCTATGCCAAACTGTCACCCAAACTCAGCCAGATGGATTCGGGTTACATGGGCATGTACACGGAGTTCGCCAGCCGTCTGTTCGAAACCCTGGATCCCGGTCTGGCGATGGTGTGGGCCGTGCCGGTGGAAAACCCGGACCTGACCCCCAACGACATCAAGGAGTCGTTGAAAAGCCTCGCCTCGGCCAAGGATTTTCTGTTCGTTGGCGAAGCGCCGTTCTACAAACAGGTAGAGGCGTTGACCGGGCAGCCGTATCGTCACGTCGAATTTCTGTCGTTCTGTGACGCCAAGGTGGGCAAGATGATGGCCGATTATCAAGATGCCTACACCGCGTTCATGCCCTGCCGCATCGCCCTGGTGCGCGACAAACAGGGGAAATTGTGGCTCTATTCCATGAATCTGGACATGATGATCCACGGCGGCAAAACGCTGCCACCCGAACTCAGAAAGGAGGCCTTGAGAATTCGCAACGTCATCAAGGATCTGATGATGCAAGCCGCCAAGGGGGAGTTTTAGATCTCTCCTTTCGGATCGGACAGCGGGGCGCCGTCATGCCGCAAGCATCGTTGAGCGTCACGGGATTTGATTTCCAAAGAAACGACCCAATCAAAATCGGTACAGTGCGGAGGGAAACATGCAACGAAAAAGAATCCACATGTTGGTGCTCGCGGGTGGGTTGCTGGGCGGAATGCTGCTGGCCATGCCCGTGATGGCGGCGGATCCGGCTCCGGCGGCCCCATCGGCGGCGGATGCGGAAAAGGCGGCCAAGGAGAAGGCCCTGGCCGAGGCCGCTGCCGCGGCTCCGGCGGACGCGGCCATGCTCGCCAACACCTGCGCGGGCTGCCATGGCACCAACGGTGTGTCGGCTGGACCCAGCATGCCGTCGATCGCGGGCATGCCGTCCAAGTATCTTGAGCACATGATGTCTGAGTTCAAGAGCGGCAAGCGTCCCTCGACCATCATGGGTCGCATCGCCAAGGGCTACACCGAGGAGGAGACCAAGCGCATCGCCGAGCACCTCGCCAAGGCCAAGTGGGAACCGGCAAAGAGCGGTCCCAACTCCTTGACCGCCACCAAGGTGGACGATGCCAAGGCCAAGAAGGGCAAAAAGGTGGTCGATTCCGCCAAGTGCGGCAAGTGTCACGAGGATGATGGGGTCACCCAGGATGAGGATACCCCGCGGGTGGCCGGTCAATGGGTGGATTACCTGCTGATCAAGGTGCAGGACTTCAAGAATACCCAACTGACCGTTCCCCAGCCCGAGAAGATGCAGAAGGCCGTCGATAAGCTCTCCCCCGAAGAACTGGAGAGCGCCGCCCATTTCTACGCTGGCAAAAAATGAGCGAAGCCCAGGAGACCATGACCATGATGAATTTCACCCGTAGAGGATTTGTCAAGCTGACCGGCGGTCTTACCGCCCTGGGTCTGGTTTCGGTGCCGAGCCTGTCCGCCTTCGCCTCCGCCAAAAAGCGTGTGGTGGTGGTGGGCGGCGGCTATGGCGGTTCCGTGGCGGCCAAGTACATCCGCATGGCGGACCCGAACATTCAGGTCACCCTGATCGAAAAGAACAAGGATTATTACTCTGGCCCGCTCTCCAACTGGGTGGTGGCCGGATTCCGCAAGCTCGAGGTCCAGAAATGGGGCTACGAGGGGCTCAAGAAGCATGGCATCGAGGTGGTGATCGACGAAGTCACCGCCGTGGATCCGGCTGGCAAGAGTGTCACCACCGCCGGCGGCAAGAAGTTCGAGTATGACCGTTTGATCATGTCGCCGGGTATCGGCTTCAAGGCATTGGAAGGGTATGACGCCGAAGCCGTGAAGAAAATGCCCCACGCCTGGATCGCCGGTGAGCAGACCACCCTGCTCGCCAAGCAGCTCCAGGATTTGAAGGATGGCGATCCCTTCATCATGGTCGCCCCGCCGGATCCGTATCGCTGCCCGCCCGGTCCCTACGAGCGTGCCAGCCTGGTGGCCCACTTCCTCAAGAAGAACAAGCCCAAGTCCAAGGTGATCATCCTCGATCCCAAGGACAAGTTCTCCAAGATGGGTCTGTTCACCCAGGGTTGGAAGAACCTGTACGGCTACGAGACCGACAAGAGTCTGATCGAGTGGATCCCTGGCGCCCAGGGTGGCAAGGTGACCCGTGTCGATGCCAAGACCATGACCGTCTACACCGACATGGCCGAGTTCAAGAGTTCGTGCATCAACGTCATCCCGCCGAACAAGGCTGGTGACATTGCCGACAAGGCCGGTCTGAGCGATGAGAAGGGGTTCTGCCCGATCAATTTCGAGACCTTCGAATCGACCAAGCAGAAGAACATCCATGTGATCGGCGATGCGAGCGCCGCGACCGGTCTGCCCAAGTCCGGCTATGCGGCCAACTCCGAGGCCAAGGTGTGCGCCGCCGCCGTGGTGGCGCTGCTCAACGGCAAGCCGGTGGGGGTTCCCTCTTATGTCAACACCTGCTACAGTCTGATCAGCCCGGATTACGGCATCTCCGTGGCGGGTGTTTACAAGCTGCACGCGGGCAAGATCCTCGAAGTCTCTGGCGGCGTCTCCTCGGACAAGGCCCAGGATTTCATCCGCAAGCAGGAAGCGTTGTACAACGAGAGCTGGTATCAGAGCATCATGGCCGACACGTTCGGTTGATTCGATCGCCAGTGGTTGGGAATTGAGAAAAGCGGGGCTTGTTGCCCCGCTTTTCTTGCATTGGTGGCAAGGAGTCGAGACCCCAGTGTCGCGGGGGTCCGGGGGCCGAAGGTCCCCGGCGGAGGTCTGGAGGCAGAGCCTCCGGGACTTTTCTTTTGACTTTGGCGCGCTCTTCAAAAAAGCGTTTTTTCGCGTTTTTTGCGAAAAAACGCTGCGCGCAGCCTTGGCTGCGGCATCGTTTCGCGCCTTTGGCGAAACGATGCCGCGAACATGGCCCGGAATCAGGCC
>JADGAY010000362.1 GCA_015231775.1 Magnetococcales bacterium
GGAGCGGATGATCGAGGAGAGCTTAACCGCCCCGGAACCGGAACGCGGCAGGCCGGCCCCGATCGTCAAATCCCTGCCCGCCCCAAACAGCCCGGAGTCGTTGCGCGCGCTGTTGCTGGCCCTGGAACCCCTGGATCGTCACGAACTGGAGACCCTGCTTGCCCGACAACCCGGCTCCGCGCCGCTTGCGCCCTTCGTGCGGCTGATCCTCGGGGATCGTCTGGCCGCCGACGGCGAGGAGAAGGAGGCCCAGGCCAACTGGCAGAAGGCCGCCCTGGCGCCCTTGCTCAAGGACGAGGCCCAGCGGCGTCTGGCCAACGACGGACGCGCCACCCCGGATGGGATCGTCGCCGGGTTGATGGTGCCGATGAGCGGCCCCTCGGCGGCGATGGGCAACACCCTGGTGATGGCGGCCCGCAAGGCCATGGCCGATCACCGGGATGTCAACCTGCAACTGGAGGTGGCCGACA
The DNA here is from genome assembly GCA_015231775.1 of Magnetococcales bacterium. Classification (GTDB taxonomy): domain Bacteria; phylum Pseudomonadota; class Magnetococcia; order Magnetococcales; family Magnetaquicoccaceae; genus Magnetaquiglobus. Next base: position 471 of record JADGAY010000362.1, read on the forward strand.
GCGGCGGCAACGCCGCCAGCGCCAAGGCCGCGGTGGAGTCCCTCGTCAAGCGTGGGGCCCAGGTGATCCTCGGCCCGGTGTTCCACCCCGAGGCCATGGCCGCCGCCAAGGCCGCCAAGGCCGCCAACGTGCCGATCATCCCCTTCAATCCCCGCGCCGAGATCCTGTCGGTGGGGGGCGCGGTCCAGCTCAATGCCTTTCATCCGGATGCCCAGGCCCGTGTCATGGCACGGTACGCCATTTTGGAGGCCAAGGTCAAACGGATCGCCATTCTGGCCGCGGATTCGGAGTACGGTCAACTCCAGGCCCAGACCTTTGCCAACGAGGTGGTCGCCCTGGGGGGGATCATCACCCATTCGGTGCTCTTTCCGGACAACGAGACCGATTTTTCCAACGCCCTCAAGATGCTGGTCAGTCAGGAGCCGGAGGCGATCAAGAGCCGTCTGGCCGCGGCCCGTTCCGCCATGCTGCTCGACCCCCTCGACCGTCCCCCGCCGCGCACCGAAAAGGAGTTGGAACCGGTACGGGCCTTCGAGGCGTTGTTCCTGCCCACCTCGGCCCGCCAGGCCCGGCTGATCGCGCCCCAGGCGGCGTTGTTCAACATCCGCGCACCCGAGACCCTGTTTCTGGGCACCGCCCTCTGGAACCGTCCGGAGCTGTTGGAGGAGGCCGAATCCCTGAATCGGGCGGTTTTCTGCGACATCGACATGGATGCCCGTGAGCAGTTCACCAACCTGCACAAGAAGATGCTCGGCACGGCCCCGGTGCCGGCCCTCTCCATGCTCACCTACGACGCGGTGGCCATTCTGGCGCAGTTGGCCCGGGATCAGCGTCTGGGTGGTACGGAGTGGATGCAGGGATTGACCCGTGGGAACGGTTTTCATGGCAGTGCCGGCACGGTCCATTTTCATGCCGACGGGGTGAGCGAACGCTATTATCACTTCTACCGTGTCGAGGAGAAGAAGATCGTTCCCCTCGCCACCACGCCCCAGACCGGCGCGCCGGATCCGAACCGTTCTTCCCTGGCCCCACGCGGCGAGTTCCTGCCCGCCACGGAGTCCTCCGATGAGGTTCCCATTCGTGATCATGAGTCCGAATCCCCGATTGCCGCGGGGGATTCCGTCAACGTTCCGCTGCCTTCGACCAAGGAGTGACCGCCATGTCCGCCATTCCCCCCGTCTCATCCGAAGATGCCTGGACCTTGCGCAAGCCATTGAGTTCGGTGTTGCACGTTCAAAAGCAGAAAGCCGATCAACGTCATTCGGTATTGAGCGAGGCCAAGCGTTCCGAGCAGGCGACCCGTCTGGAGGAGAAGCGCGCCCGGATGCGGACGCCGAGCGAGTCGGCCAACGCGGCCAAGGCCGGGCCGTTTGCCCAGGAGATCTCGAGCAATCCGCGGGAGGTAGGCAATGCGTTGCGGGTGTCGCCGGGTGCGCTTGACGATCTGCGCGAGGCAAGACGGGAGGCGAGCAAGGCTGCGGAGGAGCCGACCCCGGCGCGTGAGCGAAGGGTTGATGTGTATGCGTGACGGGAAGGGATGGGAAGGGATGGGAAGGGATGGGAATGGATGGGATGAGCTGAAGGTTTTGTAACTGTCGCGGGGGACGGGGGGCCGAAGGTCCCCGGCGGGGGCGGGGCAGCGCCCCGCGATTTTAGCCTTTGTCTTGAGCCTTTTCCCTTGCTTTGCTTTGTCTTTTCCCTTGCTTTGCTTTGTCTTTTCCCTTGCTTTGCTTTGTCTTTTCCCTTGC
>JADGAY010000363.1 GCA_015231775.1 Magnetococcales bacterium
CCATATCAAAACAATGCGTCAACTCCCGCGCGATCGAATCCGCTTCAGCGGTTTCCGGAAGAAGCGTTCCCGTTTCCAGGCATCGCCCGCGCCGCGACACCTGGCGTGGGCGATGACGGGGATGCCGCGCCATCCCGCACGTTGGCCGAGGCGCGCATGGCGGTGGCGGCGTTCTTCTTGACGAATTTCAGATTCTCCTCGCGGGCGACCAGGAGTTTGACCACGCCCTCGTGTCCTTTTTGTTTGGCGAGGGTCAACGGGGTGTTGCCGCTCTTGTCCTTGGCATCCAGATTGGCCCCGTGGGCGAGCAGAATGGTGGTCACCTCGGCATGACCACGCATGGCCGCCCAGTGCAACGGGGTCTCCTGGTACTCGGCCAACGGGTTGATATCGTTCATCCAGCGAATCAGGAACTTCACCATCGCGCCATGTCCCTCGCCGCTGGCCCAGTGCAACGGGGTATCGCCCGACTCGGCGCGCACATCCACCCGCGCCTTCATCGCGAACAGATACTCGGCCATCGGAATATCCCCCAACCGGGCGGCCCAGAAGAGCGGAGTCCGTCCCTGGCGATCGGCCAGATTCGGATCCGCGCCATTTTCCACCAAGAGCGCCACCATCTTGTTGTGCCCGGCCTCGGCGGCCCACTGCAACGGCGTATCTCCGCTCTCATCCTGGCTGTTGAGATTGGCGCGCGCGGCCAGCAGCACCTTGGCCAGATGGAGATTCCCCTCGGAGGCCACCCAGTGCAGGGGGGTCTGACCGGTCCGGTTGGCCAAATCCGGCTTGGCGCCATTTTTGAGCAGCATGCGCGCCAGATCTTCGCTACCGCCATTGGCCGCGAGCATGTGCAGGGCGGTATCGCCGCGCCGATCCTGGGCATTGACCTCGGCCTTCTGCTTCAAGAGCGCCTCCACCAGTTCCGCCTTGCCCTTGATGACCGCGAAATGAATGGGCATCAGGCCAAAGCCATCCGGGGTATTGATCCCTTGTCCCGCGGCGATCAACGTTTGGGCGACATCGAGGGTATCGGCCTCGATGGCCTGATGCAGCGCCGTGCGCGAGGTGGCAGGAGCCTCCGGCGCCGTTTGCGCCGACTGGGCGGACGCGGGGGCGGATTCGGCCCACACCGGGGAGGCACAAACGCTCAACACACCCAGGGCCGCAAGAGCACTCAAGGTGGCGCGATGAAAGGTCCGGGACGCGGAAGGCATGGAAGAGGGTTTCATGGTCTTGAATCGATCCTGTCAGGCCAAGGAGATTGATTTTGATCGATCGCGGACGGTCTCCCGCGTGCAATCGAGATAGAAAATAAATTGCAATAACCATGCCTGACACCCACAACAGCTTGTTCCTGAATATATTATCCCCATTTCAACCCCCTTCTCGCCTCCCCATCCCATCCCATGCGTCAAGGTTCGCGAGGGTTCACCCCGCAAAACGCGCACGCCTCTTTGCGTTTCCTGGGGCGGTTGGTCTATAGTGATCCTTTCAGCATCTGTTTGATCAACCATGCGGAATCGATGACATGCCGACCTGGCTGGTATTCTTGATGGTGACCCTGATCTGGGGCAGCACCCCCATGGCGATCCAATGGAGCCAGGATGGCATCGGCTACGCCCTGGCGGTCACCGCGCGCATCGCCATCGGCGCCCTGCTGTTCCTGCCGCTGCTCCCCTGGCTGAAACGACATCCCGCTCCCCCGGCCCAACTGCTCAACGTCTCGCTCATCGCCGGACTGAATCTGTTCGCCAGCATGATCTGCGTCTACTGGGGGGCGCGCTTTCTTCCCTCGGGATGGATCTCCGTGCTCTTCGGACTCGGACCGATCCTCACCGGCCTGCTGGCCGCCGCCTGGCTCAAGGAGCCCTTCACCCGACATCAATGGCTCGGCTCCCTGCTCGGACTCCTCGGTCTGTTGACGATCGTCGCCCAGGCCCACACCGGCGGAGAGCACACCCCGATCGGTATCGCGGTGATCCTCCTGTCGGTATTGATCTACTCCGCCGGCAACGTCGGCATCAAACGGTGGAACCACGGCATCTCCCCACTCTGGGTCACCGCCGGGTCGCTGTGGGTGGCGTTCCCGCTGTTCCTGCTCTTTTTCATCCTCACGGACAACAACTGGTCGCTCCTTTTTCCGCCCCGCGCCCTGGCCGCGGTTCTCTATCTGGGGGTGGTGGCCAACGGCCTGGGGTTCGTCGGCTTCTACCTGCTG
>JADGAY010000364.1 GCA_015231775.1 Magnetococcales bacterium
GGTGGACAACGGCGCCGAGGTGATCATCACCCCCTGCCCGGTCTGCCAGTTGAATCTCGAGGTCTATCAAGGGTTGATCAACAAGACCCTGGGCACCCATTTCAACATCCCGGTGGTCTACTACTCCCAACTGTTCGTCCTGGCCTGGGGCGGCAAGTGGGAAGACGCGGCCTTGCATCAGCAGGTGATCCCGGCGGAGGCGTTGCGCCGTTTCGCCTGATCTTTCCGCATCCTGGCAAAAAGCCCCGAGTGGTCCTGCCACTCGGGGCTTTTTTTTTGGCTGGATGAAACGTCGAAAAGATAAATTCATTCTTGCCTGACATGGATTCCATGATAATATCCCGCCTCGCGTGACCAACTCGGACTGCCCCCCCAATCAACGCTGGAAACCGCTCGACACCCAGGATTTCTCAAGACGTTTCATGAACCCCGGCACCCCATTCAACATCACCGCCTTTTTCGCCACGGCATCCATCCCCCCGCATGCCCGACGCCTGCTGAACTCCGAGCCGCCAGGGGGAGCACTGGATTGCGCCTGGCAGCCGGATGGTGGCCTGGCCCGGTTCCGCAAGGCGCTCCGCGCCCTTCTCGGGCCGGATACCGGGCAACAACCCGATCCCTCCTGGCAGGAACTCCATCAGGGCTATGTCGAGCAGCTCCGTCAGCCGCTCTTTCCGATCCGCCGGGCCCCTCGGGTCCAGGAGCAGACTCCAACCCCACCGAGCATCGTCGCGGCTTTCCTCCCGCCCGCCTACCGGGCGGTGGGTCATGCCCATGATCAACGCCATTACGACGATCCGGGTTTCTGGGAGAGGGTCGAGCCACGGCAGGATCTCGGCCACTTTCTCCTCTCCTGGCTGCTCTCCGACCAGTCGGCGCGGACCCCCCTGGTGATCATCGGCCCGACCGGCGCGGGAAAAACCCTGTTGACCCGCATCCTGGCCGGCCATCTCGCCTCACCCCGGTTTCATCCGATCCGGCTGGTGCTGGGAAACGTGGATGCCCGCGCCACGATCCAGGGTCAACTCGAAGAGCAGTTGCGTCAGGATCTGGGACGCAAGATCGAGTGGGGCCCCTTGAGCCGTTCGGCCCGTGAACGTTACCCGGTGGTGCTGCTGGATGGGATGAACGAACTGCTCGGGGCCGATAAACGGGTGTTTCGCGACTATCCGGAAAAGGCGCGCCGCTTCCAGGAGCTGGAGGCCTCCCTGGGTCGCCCGGTACGTCTGATCCTGACCAGCCGCACCGAGGTGATCGATCGGGCCGACCTGCCGGACGGGGCGGTGGTGCTGCGTCTGGAGCCCTTCGACGCCACCCGTCGCGACCGCTGGATCCGGCTGTGGAATCGGGTCAATCGGGACAATTTCCGTTCCAGCGGCGTGCAACCGTTGCGCCTGCCGGACAACCCGTCCCTGAAACATCTGGCCGAAAACCCCTTTTATCTCACCCTCATGGCGGTTCTGGACGCCGATGGCAACCCGTTGCGCGCGTGCGGCCCCCTCACCTGTTTCGAGCTGCATCAACGCATCGTGCAACGGTTCGTGGCCCGCACCCTGCCCCCCGGCAGCCCGGACGAACGGCTCCATCAGGAGCAGAAACGGCTGGGGGCGGTGGCGGTGGGGATGTTTCACCGGCGGGCTCTGTCGATACGCAGCGACGAAATCGCGGCGGACGCCCCCTTCTTCCCCCAGGAAGCCGATACCGGGAGTCCATCCTCGGACGCCACCCCGCTTCCGCAACTGCTGGAACAACTCTTTTTCGTGCATGTGGAGAGAGGCGACAAACGGTCGCGTGTCACCACGCTGGGCCGGGGCAAAGAGCCGCTCAAGAGCAGCTACGCCTTCTGGCACGCCACGTTCGGAGAGTTTTTGACCGCGGATTGCCTGTTGCGCCTCACCCGCGACGAAGCCCAACGGATCTGCCGGGAGCGACGCGGACGCAACCGGGCCACCCGCAAACTCGCCGAGGAGCGGTTTCGCGACCCCATGACCACCCCGGAAGCGTGGATGGCCCCGTTGATCCACACCCCCCTCATCGACCGACCCGGCATTCTCGCCATGCTGCGAGAACGGGCCAAGGGGTGCTGGCTCATGGACAAGGGTGAGCGCGGCCAAGGTCTGGACCGGGAGAACTTTCTCGTCATCGTGGACGAGATGATCCAGGGACAACTGCACTGGATCCTCCATGGTCATGCCCTGCCCCCGCTGATGACG
>JADGAY010000365.1 GCA_015231775.1 Magnetococcales bacterium
TAATCACCTTGTCAAGGCTTGGCACCAGCGTTTCTGATCTGAACGGTTACGATTGAAGATTGTGCCAACCAGGGACTGAATACGACCAAGGCGTTCCAAAATATCCATTTCCAAGTGATAGATATCGAGTTGGTCGGATTTGGACTCGCTCAGCCGTTGCAGTAACTGGTCGGAATCATCCGTAAACAAACGATCCAACGCTTGCCAGATATCGGTCAATTTGTTCAGCGCATCCTGATCGTGTTTCAAATAGGCGTCCAAAACCAGATGAATGCTTTTTATGATCTCTCCTTGAGTCGCACGAATACGCTGTTCGGATTCCGGGGGGATCGTGATCTGCTTGCGAAGCCGTTGTTCGTCAAGATTGACAAAGTAGGTTCCAATGACATCCCCCACGTTCACCAGGGCATTGGCCACCCGCACCAGACTGAGCAGATCCTGGCTGTCATCCTGCAGCATGGGTGTCTGATTGATTTGTCCGAGATAGTGGATGATCTGATGATGCTGTTGATCGATCAGCGCCTTGCGACGATCCAACTCCCGCAAACTTTCACCATCTCCATGCAGCATCAAGGGCATTGGCGAAGATCAGCGGCGCGTAGAGTCGATAAATGATCAAACCGGGCAGACTCTCTCCACCATGGGCCTTGTCCCCGAAATCGTGGAACTTCTTGCCTGGACCATGGCGACACAAAACGGCATCGCCGGGCCGGGAGAGTTCCACGATCATGCCGATCAGGGAGATGAGCAGACCCAACAGAATGCCTGGCACCACTCCGGCCACCAGAATGGCGAAAACAACCATCATCGCCATAAAGAATTCAAAGCGGTCCATGCGATAAAGATCGATCATCGCCTTGATTTCCAACATCCCCATGGCGGTAACGATGAGAATCGCACCGAGAGCCACCTTGGGTAACAGGGAGATCAGTCCGGTCAGGTAATAGAGAAAGAGCAGCAATCCAGCCGCTGCCACCAGTTGGGCGACCTGAGTCTTGCCACCGGTGGCATCGACGATGACGGTACGCGAAGAACTGGCCGAGACTGGAAACCAGAATCAGGGCCGCACCGTTGAGATATCCGATCAACACCGGACGTGAGAGAAAATCGGCGATGGTGCCCACCCGAAGTCGGGCGGCCAGCAGCAGGATCACGCCGGACAGGAGTCCCAGTGACCAAATCAGAGTTGATCAAAAACCTTGCATTGCAGATGGATCTCCCGACCAAGGAAGCGGATGTGGCGGTGAACACGGTGCTTGAGGTCTTGCGTGATTCATTGTCTCGTGGTGACCGGGTGGAACTGCGCGGTTTCGGCAGCCTTGGCATCAAACACCATCGAGCCAGAGAAGGGCGCAATCCCAAGACGGGTGTCTCGGTCCAGGTCGAGGCCAAACGGCTGGTGTTTTTCAAGGCGGGTAAAGAGTTGAGGGAGCGGGTGGATCGCAATTGATGCCGGGCCAGGAACTCAAGAAGATTCGATCACAGGCCAGAGCCGCGCGGAAACGGGCGGAAAGACGGCGCACGCATCAACATCGCAAGCCAACTCAACGAAGTGACGCCTCGAATGCCAAAGAACGACTCGACGCCGAACTCGCGCGGCTGGTGGAGTCGTCACCCGTCTCCCAGAGGGAGATTTCGGATGCTGAAGAGCAGGAGTTCCTGGAGCAGGTCATCGAGGTCAACGCCAAGGCCGTGGCGCAGAACAGCAGCGTGACCGAGCATGAAGCGCGCGTGGTCTTGAAGGCCCTGATTGAGGCGGGCACGTTGACCCTGCGTGAGGATCTGCACTTGGTGCCGGTCAAACCGTTGGAAGAGTTGATAGCGCCATAACCGCGCCCGTGTCAGTTCTGGCCGCGTTCTTGGACAAGGGCACCACCTTCAAAGTAGGCGCGAACGTGGCGCGTTTGGGGGCCGACGGGGCGGATTTCTGTCGTGGCCATGTCTGGAGCTGACACCGGTCAGGAGTTTCATGCAGCCTCATGCTTAAGATTTTTTTCTGCATCAGATTTAATATCTTTAGATATTGATTGTATAAACTTTCCATCAAACCAGACCCAAGTTCGAATCTGCCTCTCATTCTCCGCAACCAAATTTACCATCGAACCGGTCCAACATGAGGAGTCAATGATATTCTTCCGATTTCATGGTGTTAACTGGACTTTAGAGTTTCAAAAAATGAAGGCCATCAAAATTAATCCTTGACATA